>NZ_JBHVBL010000035.1:0-22732 GCF_042668165.1 Arthrobacter sp. NPDC057388 | reverse complement strand
CCAAAACGTGGGGGCGGCCCGCCCCACCCCTGTCAATGCCGGTTGTGGCCCCGCTGCTGGTGCGGTTGTTAATTACCGTGCACAAACAACTGTGGGCGCCGGACTGTGCGTCCGGCGCCAACGCCATTGCCTTCACCGCTGCCCGTATCGGGTGAGCCCATCACCCGGGTGAGCACCGCCGTCGTTAGTGTGCGTACCCGGCGGCTGCCTCGGTGAGCGACTTGCCCTTGGTCTCGGGGGCCAGCCACTGGGACAGCGCGGCACCGGCGAGGGCCACAAAGGCAGCGATCAGCATGGTGGGACCGGGACCGAGGTTCTCCATCGACAGCGGCAGCAGGAACGTGCCGATGCCTGCACCGATGCGGCTGACGGCGGTCGCGAAGCCCGTTCCAATCCCCCGGATTTCAGTGGGGAGGACCTCGCCCGGGTAGACGTTTGTCAGTGTGTTGTAGCCGGCGTTGAAGAACGAGAAGACCAGGAAGAGGACGAGCACGACGGGCGCCGGCGCGCCGGCCCACAGGCCGATGACGGCGAGGACGACGGCGCACAGCCACTGGGTGGGAACGGTCAGTACCCGGCGCCCGGCCTTGTCGATAAGCAGGAAGGTGAGGATGACTCCGGCCAATGCGATAGCGGAAAGGCCGACGCCGCCGGCCAGGCCGCCGGCAAGGCCATACTGTTCAAGCACGCTGTCGGCGAAGGTGGCGATCGCGAAGTACGGCGTCACGGCGCAGAACCAGAAGCCCGAGATGAAGAGCGTGGAGCGCCAGTATTCCCTGGAGAACAGCATCCCGAAGCTGCCCTTGCGGACGTCCTCGTGCTGGACGTCGTCCAGCGCATCGTCCGGCATGTACTTGTAGGCAAGGGCGCGGGCCTCGTCCTTGCGTCCGACGCTCCAGAGCCAGCGCGGTGATTCCGGCATGCCGAGCCGGGCCAGGAACAGCGCGACCGCGATGAACGTGCTCGTGCCCAGGATGAAGTGCCAGCTGAGAGCCGTGAACTCGGTGAGCAGGTGGCCCACCAGGAATGCGATCATGAATCCGGCGTACCACGCGATGCCCATGGCACCCATCAGCCGTCCTCGAAGGTGCGTGGGTGAGAACTCAGCCATCAGCGGCCACCCGACGGCGTACTCTGTGCCGATCGCGATGCCCATCAGCAGCCGGACCACGAGCAGCCAGGCCGGGGAGTCAATGAAGAACTGCATGGCTGACGCGACAGCGAACAGCCCGATGTCGAACATGAAGATTGGCTTTCGGCCCCATTTGTCGGAGATCCAGCCGCCCACCGGGGACCCGATCAGGATGCCGATCAGGGCGGCGGCGGCAATGAGCCCCTGCCACACCGCCGTCAGCTGCAGGTCTTCGGCCATCGTCCCCGATACCGGCCCGATAATGCCCAGGACATAGCCGTCCAGGAACATGCCCCCGATCAGAACCGTAACCATTCTGATCAGGAAGCGTCGCTTGCTGGCCGTTGAGGCCAGGCCTGATTGGGCTGCTGTGTTCTTCATGGATGACATCGGCGTCACTCCTGGGGGTCGCGGATGGAAGAAAGTTTTGTTCTGTTTCCGGAAGACGGGACTCGCCGTCGGAAAGGCCACGGTGGCAGTTGTGCCAATCCAAAGTGTGGCCTAGGTCGCTCTCTAAAGATACATCATTGTAGGATTAATGCAATACCTTTACTGGTGTTGCGAAGTTTCAGAACTCGCGGTGCAGTTGGGTACCCAGGAGAACCGGAAGGCATATTGTTAGGGTCAGCCGCCCGACACAGGAGGAAGCCCATGCCTGACGCCGCACGCCCCTTGCGCAAGCTCGGATTCCTGACCATTGGACTGTTCGACCCGGCAAATCCTGCCCCGGGCCACGAATCCACCTTGCAGATCATAGAACTCGGCGAACAGCTCGGATTCGACAGCGCCTGGCTGCGCCACCGCCACCTGCAGTTCGGCATCTCCTCCCCCGTCGCGATGATGGCGGCCGCAAGCCAGCGCACCTCCAGGATCGAGCTTGGCACCGCAGTGACCCCGATGGGGTGGGAAAACCCGTTGCGCCTTGCGGAGGATCTGGCCACCGTGGATCTGCTGGCCGGGGGGCGGATTAATCCGGGTCTGAGTGTCGGTGAACCGATGCATTACGAGACGGTGAGGCACGAGTTATACCCGGATTCCTCAGAGCTGGAGGACTTCAGCCATGCCCGCGTGGACCGGCTTGCACGTTTGATCGCAGGGGAAAAGGTTCGGGACTTTTCGGGCAAGCAAGGCGTGGTCGAGGAATACTCCAACCGTGTCGAGCCCCACTCCCCCGGGCTGCGGGACCGCCTCTGGTACGGTGCGGCCAGCATGAAGTCGGCCGTCTGGGCCGGGGCAAACGGTTTCAATCTGCTCTCCAGCAGTGTGGTCTTCCCCGAAGCGGATCAGGAACCGGATTTCGCCCGTATCCAGCAGTCGCAGATCCGCGCCTACCGTGAAGCGGCCGCAACGTCAGAGCAGGCGCACGGACCGGCCCGGGTTTCGCAGGGCCTGGTGGTGATCCCCACCGATTCGGCAACGCCGCGGCAGCGGGAGAAGTACCAGCGGTATGTTGATGAACGCACTCCGCGCACACGGGCGCCGCAGGGGCCAAAGGGCATGCTGTTCGCCCCGGATCTCATCGGCACCAGCGATGAACTGGCCGGGCAGCTGTACGCCCACGCAGGGTTCCAGGAAGTCGACGAGGTGGCGTTCGCACTGCCCTTCAGCTTCGACCACGAGGATTACGTCCAGATCCTGACCGACATCGCCGGCAGCCTGGGACCCGCACTGGGATGGGCTTCGTCCACGGCCCGGCAGGAGGCCCGGTCATGACCAGCGAGCCGCGGCAGTCCGCCTCCAGCCCGGCACCACCGGCAGCCACCGGCCATCCCGCCTTCGAGGCGGCCTATCAGGCCGCCCGAAAGAGTGGCAACGAAGGCGGCATTCCCATCGGAGCAGCTCTGGCGCGTGACGGCGTGGTCATCGCAAGCGGACACAACGAACGGGTCCAAAACGGCGACCCCATCGCGCACGGGGAAATGTCCGCCCTTCGTGCGGCCGGCCGGCAGAAGAGCTACCGGGACACCACGCTGTACACCACCCTCGCCCCGTGTGCCATGTGCACGGGAACCATCATCCAGTTCAAGATCCCCCGGGTCGTGGTGGGCGAGGCGCGCACGTTCGACGGCGAATTTGAGCTTCTGCGGTCACGCGGGGTTGAGGTGGTGGTACTGGACGATCAGCGGTGCGTGGACATGATGCGCACGTTCCAGGACAACAACCCGGAGGTGTGGGCGGAAGACATCATGGAGTAACGCAACGGCCCGTCATGAAGGGAGGCCTGCCCGCTCCAGGGTCCTGGTGAGTTTCTCGGCCAGCAGCCTTCCGGAGCGGGCGTCGTGACCGCGAAGATGCTCCAGCGCCGCCAGCGCCGTGAGCGCAACGTCCAACAGTTCCTCCTCAACATCGCTGATTGTGTGTGTCACACCTTTGCGGGGGTTCTGTCCCGTCGCGCCAATGTAAGCAGCGACAACCTCACCGGCTTCTTCCGCAATTTTTGACAGCCGGGCCCAGGTCGCGGCTTCGGGATGCCGGCTGGCGTTGCCCTCGTCGATCCATGAGCTCAGGGCGGCTACTCCCTGGGACAAGGTGTCCAGCCCTGTGTCTCGTTGCTGGCGTTCTTCCATGCGATCACATTCTTTCACTGGCGTCAGCGTCACAGTATCGCGCCACAGGAGCAACTGCCGCACGCCGCCGCCTTTTGCCAGACGTGGATCGTGCCAGGAATGTCGCGCGTCATGGTTCAGCCCAACGGGCCGATCAGGTCTTAGCAAGCGGCAGCACCAGCATGTAGCCCGCCGGAAGACCGCTGCTCCAGCGCCGCGGCTCCCGCACGACGAACTGCTGCGCCAATTGTTCTGGCGTGAGCAGGGCGTTGGGCGCGGGGGACGGTCCCCACTTCACGTCGCCATACGGGTAGAGCGGATCCTGCACGCGGATACCAGTGACCGAAAACTTCGGGAACCTGGCCGGGTCTCCAATCGACTGGAAGCCACTCATCACCCATACATGGCGGCCACGCCACATGACCAGCCCTACAGGCCTGCCCGTCTTGGCGATGGCCCGGGCCGCTGTCTGCAAGGCTTCCCGATAGTCGGCAATGCTGACGACGGCATACGGCCCCATCCCGACCTCGTTCAGCACCTTCGCCCACCCCAGGGGGTTGGCACCGTTGAACGAATTCGACGACCGGGCCCGGGCCATCTCCCACAGTTCTCCCTGCTGACCCCGGTCCGCCCACGTACCGGTCCGCGTACCATCGGTGACGTTGTGCATCATTTGGATGCTCGCCGCCACACACCATTCGAACGTGTACTGCGGAACGAAGTCCCCTTCCCGGTACAGGTTGAGGGCGAACGGCCGGGGCACAGGGCGCGGCTTGGGAACCGGGGTTGGGGTGGCGGTCGGCGCGGTCCGGTGCGGAGCGGCTGCGTCATCGCGTGCAGCCGGCGGGAGTGCCGAACTCTCGATCGGCCGGCCGGCGTCGGCCTCCTCGAGTCTCGCGACGGGCGTGCAGGCCGAGAGGAGGGTCGCCAAGGTGACGAACCAGACCAGAAGACGGAGCTTGGCGCCGGTCATGACCAACCTATTTTACCGCCGTGCGGCAGGAATGCGCCGGGTGCTTCCTTACGGCTGCACGTTTGAGGCAGACCCAGTTGTTACAGGCCGGAAACTTCCGGTTGACGGGACGGAAATCAGACCTGTGTTCACTGACAGTAGTCAGCGTTTAATACTGATAATCAAAGGAGTCGAGTCAATGTCCACTCAAATCAACTTCCGCTACCTGAGCGAGCCCGACATGGTTGAGGCCGGCGTCGGCAACCTCGTCCGGTGCACCGATGTCATGGAGGAGGCTCTCGTCCTGCTGCGTCAGGGTGATTACCGGATGGCTGGCGAGAACGGCAACTCCCACGGCGCGATGATCACCTTCCCGGCTGTCCCCCAGTTCGATGGGATGCCGAAGGACGGCCCGGACCGGCGCTTCATGGCCATGCCCGCCTATCTGGGCGGCCGCTTCGGAACGTCGGGCGTGAAGTGGTACGGCTCAAACACCGAGAACCGCCAGAAAGGGCTCCCGCGTTCAATCCACGTGTTCGTCCTGAACGACCGTGACACCGGCGCCCCGCTGGCGATCATGAGCGCCAACCTCCTCAGCGCCTACCGGACCGGCGCCGTCCCCGGTGTCGGCGTCAAACACCTCGCAAAAGCGGACGCCAAGGTTGCCGCCGTCGTTGGACCTGGTGTCATTGCCCGCTCCGTCCTGGAAACCACACTGGCACTGCGCCCCTCAATCGACACGTTGTTCGTGAAGGGCCGCAGCGCCGGCAGCACCCAGACCTTTGTGGACTGGGCCAAGGCGAAGTTTCCCCAGCTCACCAAGATCGACGCGGCCGAGACCATCGAGGACGCAATCGCCGACGCCGACGTCGTCATGGCCACCACCTCCACCGACGCAGCCGGCAGCGAAGCCTTCCCGTACTTCCCCAAGCACGCCATCAAGCCCGGAGCCCTCCTGCTCCTCCCCGCCGCGGCCCGCTTCGACGACGACTTCCTCCAAGGTGACGCCCGCCTGGTCATTGACGCCGAGGGCCTCTATCGGGCCTGGCTCGAAGAATACGGACCCACGGCATACCAGATCCTCGGCATCCCCGGCTCGCACTGGTTCGGGCTGCTCGAGGAAGGAAAGATCCCGGCCTCAAAGATCGAAGAGATCGCCGACATCGCCACCGGCAAGCTCCCCGCGCGCCGCGACGACGAAGAAATCATCCTCTACTCCGTCGGCGGCATGCCCATCGAAGACGTCGCCTGGGCAACCGACCTCTACCGCACCGCCGAAGAGAAGAACATCGGCACCGTCCTGAACCTCTGGGACACGCCTGCACTCGCCTGACCCTTCGCGAGGGCCGGAGTGGCATTCGGAGGGCAGGCTCCTCGGCATGGGGCCTTCGACAAGGAGCTTGCCCTCCCCCACCAGCCCGGCGCGCAACGTGCGAAGTCCCCTGTCCCTGCCGGTAAATACGTTGGGCCGGGAGTTCCGCTGGCGCAAGGGTCATTGGGCCACGCGGGAGCTATGCAACGGCCTGAAGTAATCCGCAACAGCAGGATTGGTGTCCATGATTTCTGATTCTGAGAGCCCCCGGATCCGAAGGTTGAAGGTTAGATTCCGCTCGTAGCTCATGGCTGTTCTTGTCGGTTTCTTCGGATGTCGGAAAGGGCCTGGGTCATACGATGCCAGGCTGCTGTGGACCGGCCCAGCTCCTCACGGCCGCGGTCAGTAAGTGTGAACTGCTTCCGGCCGGGGCGCCTGTTCGTGCTGCCAGACGTGCATTACAACAGCCCTGATCTTCGAGCCTCTTCAGGAGCGGATACAAAGTTCCGCCTTTGATGCGCGCGAAACCGTGCCCTCGCAGGACCTCGGCACTGGCATGACCATGGCTCTTCCCTTGGCTCAGTACACCGAGCACCGCTTGCGGAAACGCCGCGCGCTTCAGCTCCCGGCCAAGGTCGAGATCCTGCATCCATGGATAGTGTCACTAACTAGATAGCTTGGCAACATCGCTTCAGCGGACCGGACGATGTTGTGGCGGCCCTTTCCAAGTGTGATCCACCGGGGTCTAATTAGCGTTCCCGCCTTTAAGGCAGGCGATGAACTCCTCGACGGCGGGAGAGCCGTCCCCGCCGCGAGCGACGTGGAGCTCGGTCTGCGGCCGGCCGGCGAACGGCCGCGTTGTGATTCCCGGCATGTGAAACCGCTGCACCGATTGCGGCAGGACTGAGACCCCGAGCCCGGCAGCCACAAGCCCGAGCACCGTTTCCTGATGGATGGCCTGCTGGGCGACGACGGGCGGCGTGGCCAAGTGGCCAAAAAGCTGAAGGACACGTGAGACGAACCCCGGCATCAGGCGGTACGGAAACAGGATCATGGGCTCGCCCTCGAGCAGTTCCGGCTTAACCTCCTCCACCGCGGCCAGGGGATGGGACTCCGGGAGTACAACCACCAGGTCCTCGGTGCTGAGCAGTTCGAGCCTGAGCCCGGGCACCGGACCGGGGTCCCGTACCAGGCCGAGATCGAGCTCTCCGTCCAGCAGCTGTTCAATCTGTTCACCGCTGGTGAGCGGAGCCAGCACCAGGTCCACCCTTGGGCGCTGTTCGCGGAAAGACCGGATGGCTTCGGGGACGGTGGTGTAGCTCGCGGAACTGACGAACCCCACCCTGATCTTTCCGCTCTTGCCCGCGGCAACTTCGGCGACGTCACCAGCCGCCTCATCAAGTTCGTCAAGGGCCGCTCCGATCTTTTCCCGAAAGGCCTTCCCGGCGGGTGTCAGCGTCACCCTGCGCGTCGTCCGGTCAAACAGCGGGACGCCCAGCTCGTGCTCCAGGCGCTTCACGGCAACGGTCAGCGGCGGCTGGGTGATGTGCAGGCGTTCCGCGGCCCGGCCGAAGTGCAGCTCGTCCGCCACGACCAGGAAGTATCTGAGCTGTCGAAGTTCCATTTCGATTCTTTCGATCGACGCTAATAATTACTAGTCAAATAATATTGGACGAGCGGAGGCCCGGAATGAGTAACTGGATCCAGCAAAGCAGCACATGCTGTCCCACGTTCCCGTCTTAGGAGCCATCCATGGAATCGACTGAATACGCCGTCGTCGGCGCCGGGCTCTCCGGAGCCGCCACCGCTTGGCATCTGGCCGCCCGCGGCCACGACGTCGCCCTGCTCGATCGGTCGACCCCGGCCAATGACGCCGGCAGCTCCCACGGCTCGGCCCGGATCTTCCGCTACGCCTACCCCGACGAGTTCTACACTGGCCTGGTCCAGGAGGCGAAGACCGGGTGGGATGAACTGGCGCGCCTCAGCGGCAAGCAGCTGATCACCCCGGCAGGTGCCGTGGACTACGGCGCCATCCGCCAGCCCGAACGGCTCGCCGCCGTCCTGCAGGCCCACGGCATTGAGCACGAACTCCTCAGCGCTGAGGAAGCCCGCCGCCGCTGGCGGCAGATCGCCTTCGACACCCAGGTGCTGTGGCACCCGGACGCGGGCGTGATCGACGCCCACGAATCGGTCGCCGCCATGGTCGACCAGGCAACGGGCCACGGGGCGGCGCTCCACACCAACTGGGCCGTCGCGTCCATTACCGCCTCCAACGGCGGCTACCTGCTGACCTCCTCCGACGGTCGCTCCCTGCAGGCGGCCAACATTATCGTTGCGGCCGGCGGCTGGCTTCCCCGGCTACTCGGATCACTGGCACTGCCTTCCTCCTTCCTTGCCTCGGTGCCCCCGATCGAGGTCCGGCAGGAACAGGCTTACCACTTCCCCTACGCCGATGGCGCCGACCGCACGGCGTCTCCGTGGCCGACGTTCATCCACAAGCGCGAAGGCTGGCAGGCGTACGGCCTGCCAGGGGGCCGCGACGCGGGCTTCCGGGGACAGAAGATCGCCCAGTACAACGGGGGCAAGATCCTGCCCTCGGCCGCGGACCAGGACGGACAGATTAGCCCGGACAACCGCCGTCGGGTCATCGAGTACGTGGAACAGTACCTGCCGGGACTGGTGCCCGAACCCTACGCGGAAACCACCTGCCTCTTCACCAACACGCCCACCGAGGACTTCATCCTCGACCGGGCCGACGGCATCACTATCCTCTCCCCGTGTTCCGGACACGGCGCCAAGTTCGCCCCGCTGATCGGGCAGCTCGCCGCCGATCTGGCAACCGGCGCGGGAACCGTCCCGGACCAGTTCCGGCTCGCTTTCCAGGCAGGCCAGGCAGCTGTGGGGGCACACGCATGACCCCCGGCACGGAAGCCGCTTCCCGGGCCGAGTTGACTGCCACGGTCACCGGTCTGATGTCCGAAATTGCCGGCACCGGAACTGATCACCTTCGCGGGGGCTACACCCGGCCTGTTTATTCCACCGCGGAACTGGACCTGCGTGAGTGGTTCATTGAGCAGGCCACCAAGCGCGGCCTGGCCGTCGAAACCGACCGTAACGGCGCGATCTGGGCCTGGTGGAACGTGCCCGGCGGGGACCGCAGCAACAGCCTGGTCACGGGAAGCCACCTCGACTCGGTGCCTGGCGGCGGCGCGTTCGACGGCCCTCTCGGCGTCGCTTCCGCCCTGATCGCCGTCGACATCCTCAAAGCCCGGATGGACACTCCACCCCGTCCGCTCGCCGTCGTGGTCTTCCCCGAAGAGGAGGGATCACGGTTCGGCGTTGCATGCCTGGGCTCCCGGCTGATGACCGGCGCCATCGACCCGGACAAGGCCCGCAACCTGCGGGATCCGGACGGCTCAACCTTCGCCGACGTCGCCAAAGCCCACGGCCTCGACCCCCGCTTTGTGGGCAAGGACGACAAGCTGCTCGGCCAGATCGGTGCCTTCGTCGAACTGCACGTCGAACAGGGCCGCGGCCTCATCGACCTCAACCAGCCGATCGCGATAGCCGAATCCATCCTCGGCCACGGCCGCTGGCGCCTCAGCGTGCACGGGCAGGGCAACCACGCCGGCACCACTCTCATGGCAGACCGGCACGACCCCGTGGTCGCCGCGGCACGCATGGTCACCGGCATCCGGGACATCGCCCGGAACGCGGCCAACGCCCGCGCCACGGTCGGACGGCTCCAGCCAGTGCCCGGCGGCACCAACGTCATCGCCTCGCGCGTCGACTTCTGGCTCGACGTCCGCCACCCCGACGATGCCGTGGCCGCAGCCCTCGTGGAGAGCATCCACACACAGGCCCGGCTCATCGCCGCGGAGGAAGGCTGCAGCGTTGGCCTGAGGGAAGAATCCCTGAGCCCGACGGTGCATTTCGACCGCGGGCTGCAGAAAGAACTGCAGCTGGCCCTGCCCCAGGCCCCCGTCCTGGACACGGGTGCCGGCCACGACGCCGGGGTCCTCGCGCCCTTCGTCCCCACGGCAATGGTCTTCGTGCGGAACCCCAGCGGCGTATCCCACTCCCCCGAGGAACACGTCGTCGACGAGGACGCCGAAACCGGGGCACAAACCCTCGCCGACGCCCTGCACGGACTCATGGCCTGACACCAACAACAGCACCCGCGCCGGCTTGCCCGGCGCGGGTGCATTCCTGTGGCCCTGCCACCCCACGCTTACCCAACCCCGCCAGCCCCGGACCCTGATGCCCGCCACTGTCAACGACGACAAGGCGCACCCAAGAGTTGAGAACAGACCCAATTTCCGTAGACTGCAGCAGATTCCGCAAGTCATTCTCGCTGGATGCACCCTTTCCCACGGTGATCGCGATCGTAGGTTAGAACCTCAACGGGTTGGAGCCTACTGCTATCCAAGCTCAGCCACCCGCTTTCGAAAGCTCGGAGGATCGCAGCTTATGAAAGACACCGGCGCGCTGATGCGCAGGTAGGCCGGGCTTTTCGGCTCGATGGTTAGGGTTGCTCCGGCGGCGTCCATACTGCGGGTCACCATCCAGCCGCCGGGAACTGCGTCTGTCCCATCGAAGGCGGGAGCCGTACTTGGCCAGTATGGGATCACCGATGGAGAGGATGTCTGCGAATCGGTGCGAGGCTCCACTACGTCAGCGCAGCTGACCATCATCTCCGTACCAAGGACGCACCTGCTGTCGTTCAACTTGGTCAAATATGCTGCTCTTCCACGGTCCAGCTGACGCCAGGGATCTGCTGTTCGAGCGCGCCAATCAGCTCGGCGCGCAGGGTCCCATACTTCGCGTAACTTCCGTTTCGGGACTGTATGCCGGCTGCATCAGGACCGACTCCGGGGTGAGCAGAGAATCACTCTGCATCGAAGAGTCCGAAGAGCGCTTGGACTCCTACCAGATCACTATTCAGATGGAGCGTGACTAGAGACTCAAGCAACGCCGGAAAACAAGGGCATGGGAGCGCCCGTCCAGACAAAACTTACTGCCCGGTAAGGCTTATTTTTGGCAGCTGTAGCGTCTAACCTTTTTCGGTAGTGGCTTGGGGCAATGATGTTCGGCCAGGAGCAGAGGGACCAATCCATGGCAAAGACAGTGACATTTTCCGTGACGGCGACGCGAAAGAACACAGACCAGGACAGTTTCCGGCGCACCGTTTCCAACCTCCAGTGGGCTGAACTCGGGGACTGCATCATCTCCGTGTTTCACCTTGGCGATTCGTACGCGCTGCTCAGCGGCGAGGCCCTTCCTGCTGCCCACACGACATCCAATGCCGCGCTCCGCGCGTACCTGCTCCGTAGGTTTGCCGGTGATGACACCGGCTTGGACTTCGACGTTAAGATTGACCGGCGCAATGACTGCGCCCGCTTCCATTCCTGAGTGCGTGGCTTAGTCCCCGCAATTCCAATTCGAAGCGCCCGCCCCGCCGACGTGGTCCCGCCGAGGGCCGTGAGCCATGACATCCCGGAGGACCGGCGCGTTGCGCACCGGCGAAGAATATCGCCTGCCCCCTCACCCGCTTCCCGCCCGCAGCCACCGGTACGTACATGTCGGCAGACATAGGCAGCTAGGCTGCGCGGCGCGCGGGGTGTTGGGGTGCCCCGGGCCGCACCGGGCGGGCGGTCCGTGTGACAGTGGGCGCGACGACGGCGTCATCGGGCAATGTGCTGTCGGGTGTCAAGCGAACGTCCTGCCCGACCTGGGCGCGGGCTCCGATGCGCGAGTGGCTGCCAATGCGGACCCGGTCTCCGATTTGCGCACCGGGGCCGATGTACACCGCGTCGCCGATAATGGCGTGGCTCCCAACCCGGGCATTCCTGTCAATCCAGCTGCCGGCACCGACACGGCAGCCGGCACCGATACGCGCCCCCGCCTCGATATAGGCCGTCGGCCCGATGAACGATGTCGCGTCAGCTGTTGCCCCACGGCCGACCAGACCCCCGCCGTTGCTGTGACGGCGGTACGTCACGATGCGACCGGCATCGTCCTCGAAAGATTCCGTTAAGTTGTTCATTCCCTTCCTGTTCCCGAGGCCGCACCTTCCAACTGCGGCCACGCAATGACATGCGTGTCATTAACGCTTCGGGGCTCTCAACCGTTCCAGGCACAGGGGAACTTCCCGGCACCCGCCAACACCCGTTTCCCGACCCACCGCCGCTCCCAAACGCGCGCGTCAAAAAGGTAGCCACACTTACTATTGGAGCGGCACGGATTTTCGGAGGGACCGCAGCAAAAGGAGCAGGCATGCCACTACGCAACGGAACGGCCGTCGAATGGAACGCGCGCCAGGGCAAGGCACACGGCAGGACAGTAGCCCCGTGACCGGGCATCACGAGGTCATCATCATTGGCGGCGGCAACGCCGGGCTCTCCCTGGCGGGCAGATTGATCCGGTGCGGGGTGAGTGACGTCGCCGTGATCGAACCCAGGGAACACCACCTCTACCAGCCTCTTTTCTCGCACATCGCCGGCGGACGCGCGAAGGCCCACGAAGCGACCCGGACGCAGCAGTCCGTGACACCAAAGGGTGTCACCTGGATCCGGGACACAGCCACACGGGTGGACACCGGCGCCAGCACTGTGGCCCTGCAGTCGGGCACCAGCCTGGCGTACGACCAGTTGGTCGTATGCCCCGGGCTGCAATATGACTGGGAGTCGGTGCCCGGGCTGGCCGAAGCGGTCCGCTCGCCGCACGGGGCATCCCACTACGAGTTCGATCTTGCCCCCAAGGCCTGGACACTGCTCAGCGGCCTGACCGCCGGAACCGCCGTTTTCACCATGCCCTCCGGACCCATCAAATGCGGTGGCGCAGCACAAAAACCGATGTACCTGGCGTGCGACTACTGGAAGAAACAGGGCGTGCTGGACCGGATCCGGGTGGTGATGGTCCAGCCCTACCCCACCGTGTTCGGCATGCCGGAAATCGACCGGGAACTCGACCGAAAAATCGCAGAATACGGGATCGAACTGCGCACCAACAGCGAACTGGTCTCCGTCAGCCCCGCCACCCGCAGCGCCACGATCCGCAACCACGCCACAAACACAAGTGAGGAGCTGGCCTACGACGTGCTCAATGCCGTCCCGCCGCAATCAGCCCCGGACTGGCTCAAGGCCACGAACCTCCCGGCGGCCGGAGATGCCGGGGGATTCGTTGAAGTAGACCCCCAGACACTGCGCCATACAAGGTTCCCCAACGTCTGGGCCCTGGGCGACGCCGCCGGAACCACCAACTCCAAGTCAGGCGGGGCGCTGCGGAAGCAGACCAAAGTGTTGGCCACAAACCTGCTGGCCGCGCGGAAGGGGAATCCCTTGCCGGCAAAGTACAACGGCTACTCGGTGTGCCCCTTCACGGTTTCCCGTAATACCGTGGTCTTCGCGGAGTTCGACGACCAGTACCGTCCCATGCCGACCATCCCCCGCATCCCGACCTGGAAGGAGAACCGTCTCTCCTGGGTCATCGACCGCGACGTGTTCCCGCAGGTCTACTGGAACCTGATCCTCAAAGGCCGCGCCTGATGTAAGAGCGACGCTACCGAACGTCCACGCCACTAAGGGTGGCTGGGACTGGGGCTGCCTCAGTTATCCGGAACCGTCAGCAAGATCGGCATCACGGGACAACGGCAGGCCCATGAACTCATACAACTCCCGCCAAGCGTTATCTAAACGCATCTCAGCCAGGACGATCTCTTCTTTGCCGGCACCATCACCGCGCTGCCGCAATTCATAAAGATCGTTGTACAACGCTTCAACCTGGTTCAAGCGTCTCTTGAATTCCATGTCAGCCATCGCAAAAGACTAATCGAACAGCAGGGAAGCACAAGTACCTGCGAAGCCCGGCAGCGTGAACCGGCGGGCTAGCATCAGGTTATGCCGACTCTATCCGTGGTTATTCCGTGCAAGGACGACAGTGGTCCGCTTTCGCGCTGCCTTCAGTCCTTGGAGTCGCAGACCTCGGCACCCCTGGAAGTCATTGTTGTGGACAACAACTCGACCGATGAGACGAGCGCGATCGCAGAGGCGCACGGTGCCAGAGTTCTTTATGAGAGGACGCCCGGCATCGCGGCCGCCGCGTCTACCGGTTACGATGCCGCGCGCGGCGAGGTCATCGTCCGCTGTGATGCGGACACCGTTCCCCCGGCCGACTGGCTCGAGCGGATCGCTGCCCGCTTTTCCGCAGAACCGGATCTGGCAGTCCTGGCTGGTCCCGGCGTTTTCTACGGCGTGGGCCGTTTCCGCCGCCGGCTCGCCCGGATCGGGTACATGGAGGCGTACTTTGTCCTCATGGGAGCCGCAATGGGCCACTGGCCGCCCTTTGGCTCCAACTGCGCATTCCGGCGCAGGGATTGGGAGCGGATCCGCGGCCGCGTGCGGCGCTCCGACCAGGGCCTGCACGACGACGTCGACCTTGGCTTCGTGCTCGATCCGGACCAGCGCGTGGCCTACGACCGGTCCCTGCGGGTGGGCATTTCGGCCCGGGCGCTTGCCGGGGGCGCCACGGGACGGCTGCGCGTCAAACGGGCTTTGCACACACTGAAAGTGCATTGGCGCCAAGTGCCGCCGTGGGAGCGCTGGCACAGAACGCTGCAGGCCCGAAAGGAGCACCGCCGTCGGACTGCACGCCCGCCGCGGTCATAGGCAAATTGCCCTCCGGCAGGTCCCCGTGTTTACCTTAGCTATGGATATGGGGACTGTGCTTGCTCATACTGACGGCGCCGGTCTCATTGATGAAGTCCTGACCTCCTTTTTTGCCCGCTCGAAGGCGCGCGCCGAGGCGATGCATCCCGAATATCTCAGCTTGTGGCAATGCCTTGAACGCACCACGGCCGGCGGCAAGCGTTTCCGTCCCCGCCTGGTCATGACCGCCCATGATCTCCTGGGCGGCAGCGACAGGGTGGCTGCGGCCACCGTGGCCGCGGCCTTCGAACTTCTGCACACGGCGCTGATCGTGCACGATGACGTCATTGACCGGGACTACACCCGCCGCGGTGCACCCAATGTTGCCGGAACCTACCGTAATCGCGCCGCGGCCTCGGGAAGCAGCACTGAAAGGGCCGACCACACGGGACTGTCGACGGCGGTGATCGCCGGAGATTTGGCCCTGTCCAACGCTTACCGGCTGCTGTCGGAGGCGGATGTTGACCCGCCGACGCGACAGCGTCTGGGTGACCTGCTGGACGAAGCGATTGTTGCCTCCGCGGCCGGCGAGCTTCTTGACGTGTTGGCGCCGCTGGACTCCACGCCGCAGACCGTCGATGAAGTGCTCACGATGTCGAAACTGAAAACGGCCGTCTACTCCTTTGACGCACCGCTGTGTGCCGGAGCTGTCCTGGCGGGAGCCGATCAGGAACTGGTGGGGGCGCTGGGCGAGTTTGGGCGGACCATCGGCACTGCCTACCAGGTGGCGGACGACCTGATCGCCGCCTTTGGGGACGAAGCCCTGACGGGAAAGACCGGCTGGGGCGACCTGCGCGAAGGCAAGCGCACTGCTCTGATTTCCTATGCGGCGGGGCAGTCCCAGTGGACCCGGATCGCCGAACTGATGTCCCGCCCGGACCTCACCGCCCAGGAGGCAACGGAGATCCGCGAGTTGCTGGCTGCCTCCGGGGCAAGGGACGAGACACTAAGGCTCGCCGCGGACCTCACGGAGCAGGCGCTCGATATCCTGGTCCGGCCGGTGATACCGCAAACTCTTCGGGATGGACTCAAGCCGCTGTCCCGCCTTGTCACCGATCGCATGGGCGCATGAAGCGGGGCCGCGACGCGCTGTCCGTCTACACCGCCGCTGCATTCAAGTCCTCCGGTGTGGTGCTCCGTTCCTACTCGAGTTCCTTCGGGCTGGCTTCACGGTTGTTTGACGACACGGTCCGCCGTCAGGTGGATTCCGTGTACGCGCTGGTACGGGTTGCGGATGAAATTGTGGATGGCGTGGCCTCCGCCGCGGGCCTGTCTGTTGAGGAGAGCCGGCGGCAGCTGGACGGGTTCGAGCAGGAAGCCGAACGCGCCATGGTCACCGGGTACAGCACGAACCTGGTGATCCACGCATTCGCAGACACTGCCCGCCGGACGGGCATCGGCACCGAATTAACGCGCCCCTTCTTCGCCTCCATGCGGACCGACCTGGACCAGGTGCAACACACCCCGGAGTCCTTCACGCGTTACGTCTATGGTTCCGCGGAAGTAGTAGGCCTGATGTGCCTGAAGTGCTTTCTTTACGGGCATCCCGTAACGGCAGAGGAAGCGGCCCGGCTGGAGCGCGGCGCCCGGCACCTCGGAGCGGCCTTCCAGAAGATCAATTTCCTGCGGGACCTCGCCGAGGACTTCACGTCCCTGGGCCGAAGCTACTTCCCCGGCGTCTCGCCCGCCAATTTCGATGAGCTCCACAAACACCGGCTGCTGGCGGACATTGAGCGGGACCTGCACGAATCGCGGGCCGTCCTGCGCGGCCTGCCGGTGTCCAGCCGGATGGCGGTTGCCCTTGCCCAGGAGCTGTTCGCGGAGCTGGCCGAACGGATCCGGGCAACGCCGGCGGAGGAGCTGATCAGTGCACGGATCAGCGTGCCCAACCCGGTAAAACTGCGGATTGCCGCTGCCGTGCTCACCGGCAGACGCGGACTGGAGCCTGCGGGTGCGGCGGGAGCGGTGTCGCCATGAGGCGGCCTGTTCCGCCGGGACAGAGCATCGCCGTTATCGGGGGCGGCATCAGCGGGTTGGCGACGGCGGCCCTGCTCGCCACCGAGGGGCACAGCGTCACCGTCCTGGAAAAGCACGGCGTCTTGGGCGGGCGGGCCCGTTCGTGGGGCGAGGACGGGTTCCGGTTCGATGCCGGCCCGTCCTGGTACCTGATGCCGGACGTGATCGACCACTATTTCCGGCTGCTGGGCACCTCTGCCGAAGAGCAGCTGGACCTGGAGAAGCTCGACCCGGGCTACCGGCTCCTGTCTCAAGGCTTCAGCGACCCCGTGGACGTCCCGGCAGACCGTGCCCGTGTGGTGAAACTGTTCGACCAGCTGGAGGCCGGGGCCGGTACGCGGCTGGAAAAGTACCTCGACTCCGCCGCGGAAACGTACACCATGGCGACCCGCCGGTTCCTCTACTCCACCTTCGATTCCTTAGCCCCGCTGCTGACCGCGGACGTTCTAAGCAGGCTCCCCCGGCTTGGCCGGCTCCTGCTGGAACCGCTGCACAGCTATGCCCGCCGCCATGTGTCCGATCCGCGGCTGCAGCAGATCCTTGAGTACCCCGCAGTTTTCCTGGGAACGTCACCTTTCTCCGCGCCGAGCATGTACCACCTGATGAGCCACCTGGACCTGGACGACGGCGTGCTGTATCCGATGGGCGGGTTTGCCCGGCTGGTGGAGGCGATCGAGCGGCTTGCGCGCAGCGCCGGGGTGGCCATCGAACCGCATGCCGAGGTGCTGGAGATAGAAACCGTCCCTTCCAATGCCCGACGGCGGCCAGCGGCTGTGCGTGGGGTGCGCTACCGCTCCGGTGACGGAAACGAACAAAGCCTGGAAGCCGACGTCGTGGTGTCAGCCGCCGACCTGCACCACACCGAAACGGCCCTGCTCCCCCGCCGCCTGCAGACGTACCCGGAGCGGTACTGGTCGCGCGGCACGGCCGGGCCCAGTGCCCTGCTCCTCTATCTGGGCGTCCGCGGCAGCCTGCCGCAGCTGCAGCACCACACCCTGCTGTTCACTGCCGACTGGGAGGAGAACTTCCGGGCGATCTTCGGCAAGGACACGTTCATCCCGGCGCCTGCGTCGATGTACGTCTGCAAGCCCAGCGCGACCGATCCCGCGGTGGCGCCGGAGGGGCATGAGAATGTTTTCGTCCTGGTTCCCCTGCCGGCCGACCCTGCCCTGGGCGGCGGCGGGGATGAGCGGCTGGAGAGGGTCGCCGACTCCGTGCTCGCGCAGCTTGCCGAGTGGGCGCGGATACCGGACCTGGCGGAGCGGATCGTCCTGCGGCGAACATACGGACCGGCGGACTTTGAGCGCGACTACCACTCCTGGAAGGGCACGTCCCTGGGGCCAGCCCACACACTGAAGCAGAGCGCGTTTTTTCGCGCGGGCAACGCCAGCCGCAAGATCCAGGGACTGTACTATGCAGGGGCGTCCACCATTCCGGGCATTGGCATTCCGATGTGTCTGATCAGTGCCGAACTGGTGGTGAAGCAGTTGCGCGGCGACCAGAGCACCGGCCCCCTTCCGGTGCCCCTGCGCCCGGCCCGGATAGCAGAGGGAACGGTGGCATGACGGCGGTGGCGTATCTGGTGTTTCTGCTGGTGTCGCTGGGTTGCATGGTGCTGCTGGACCGGCGCCTGCGGCTGTTTTTCTGGGCAGACGCCGTGCGTGGCAGTGTGGTGCTGGCCGCCGGGCTGGTCTTCTTCCTTGGCTGGGACCTGGCCGGCATTGGGCTGGGCATCTTCTTCCGCGGGCACAACGAGACTCTGGGCATCGAACTGGCACCGGAACTGCCGCTGGAGGAGCCGGTTTTCCTGCTCTTCCTCTGCTACCTGGTGATGAATCTGTTCCAGCTGAGCCGCCGGTTACTCGAGGCACGGCAGTTGAGGTCCGGACGAGTAGAGGAACGTTCATGAGCTATGCGGCGCTCAACGCGCTGTTCCTGGCCACAGCGCTTGCCGTGGCATTAGCCGCGGCCAGCCGGATCAAGGGCGGCCGGCGCAAGGTGCCCATGGCAGCGGCAGGGGCGGCTGCCGCCGTCGTACTCATCCTGACGGCGGTGTTTGACAACCTGATGATCGCGGCCGGCCTGTTCAGTTATGCTCCCGGGCTGATCTCCGGTGTCATGGTGGGGCTGGCCCCGCTCGAGGATTTCGCTTACCCGCTGGCCGCGGTGCTGCTGCTGCCGTCGCTGTGGATAGTGCTGGGGCGGCGGGGGTCCGGGAGGCGGATGTGAAGACTCTGCGCATGCTCCTGGTTTCGTCCCGTCCGCTGTCCTGGGTGAACACGGCCTACCCGTTCGCCGCGGCCTACCTGCTTACTTCCCGGGACATCGACCTCGCGTGGGTGATCGGGACGGTGTATTTCCTGATTCCGTACAACCTGGCGATGTACGGGATCAATGATGTGTTCGACTACGAGTCGGATCTCCGGAACCCGCGCAAGGGGGGCGTGGAGGGCGCAGTACTGGACCGGACCCTGCACGCGGTCACCCTCCGCGCGGCCATTGCCACCAACGTGCCGTTCCTTGCGGCGCTGGTGCTGCTGGGCAGTCCGCTGTCGTGGCTGGTACTGGCCATCAGCATCTTCGCGGTGGTCGCCTACAGCGCGCCGGGACTGCGGTTCAAGGAGCGGCCGTTCCTGGACTCCATGACATCCAGCACCCACTTCGTGAGCCCGGCAGCTTACGGCCTGGTACTGGCGCAGGCAGACTTCACCCTCCCACTGGCGGCACTGCTCGGGGCGTTCTTCCTGTGGGGCATCGCCAGCCACGCGTTCGGTGCGGTGCAGGACGTCATCGCTGACCGGGCCGGCGGCATCGGGTCGATCGCCACCGTGACCGGCGCACGGGCCACCGTCCGCTTTGCCGCCTGTGCCTATCTGACCGGCGGCGTGCTCCTGCTGTTGACGCCCTGGCCAGGGAAACTTGCGGCGCTGCTGGTGCTCCCGTACGTCATCAACATCCTCCCCTTCGCCGCCGTCAAGGACGAGGAATCAGAGCTGGCCCACCGTGGATGGGAACGCTTCCTGTGGCTGAACTACATCACCGGATTCTTTGTCACGATGTTGCTGATCTGGTACGCGGCGTCGCGGTGACCAGCCGGGCACGTTAAAAAGCCCAAGGGCCGGATCGCGGTGCCCGGACCTTGGGCTTTTGAGGAGCCGCCGCCGCCAGCTTGACTCCGCTTACTGTCCGGCCAACCTGATGCGCTACCTGCAAGATCATCCGGAAGTTGGTTTCCCTGGCCCTCCCGGACAGCCCTGATGCCTAAAGTCCACTCGGCCGGCACCGTTCCTCTTTCATGAACGGGTCAGGCGAGCAGCAGCTCGCGGGTCTCTCCGAAGGGAACGCTCTCGTTCAGCGCGAGCGTATACCGGCCAGGCTCATGCCGCGTGACGAGGATACCCGCGAGCCGTTGAGGCTTCCGCCGGAGAGCGGCCTCTGCATGATCGAGCAACTCATTCAGCCGGCCCGGATCGTTCACGAGGACTTCCAAAGACTCTGTGGACAGACTACGCATGACGAATGTTCCTTTCCAGCGGGGATCAAAGCCCCGCAAACGATTGATGAGTATGGCTGCGCCCCCAGGTCTGCACTACTGACAACTGGAAACCTCGAAGGCCCTCCGGGAAGCACCGATCATGGGCCCGGAATCTTCAGTTTCCTTGGCGGTCCCAGCCGGCTCTGCGCCGGGCAGGCTGGTGTGATGCGGGGGGGCTGTCAGCGTTCCTTGTCGATACAAAGCTACGGCAGTGAATTCGTCTCCGGGAGGTATTTATGAAGATTTGCCTGAGAAATTCTGTATTGCATTTCCCCATTCGAATTAACATGCCGGAAACATTGGCGGAGTCCCGTCGATGCTAGCGTTTTGCCCCTCGGCCGACTTGCTTCCCTCGTAAGCCAGGCGAGTCTGTCCGTTTGAGGGAAAGTGGGGGTGTCCAGTGTCTGTCCATGTTGATCGTTTCATCACCTCCCGTTCCCCGGTGGAGGGGCTGAGCCTCCGTAAGCTTTCGTTTTTGCCTGTTTTCGCGCAGGCAGTGGCCGGCGTGGCGCCCGCCGGGGCCATGTCGGTTATTCCGGCTCTCGTCTTTCCGGGTTTTGCCTCCGGCTCCGCCGGAGGCAACCTTGTACTGACCTTCAGCGCGGCTATGGCGGTCATGGTCCTGGTGTCCCTCTGCCTGCGGCCGATGGCGCGGCGCATGGCGGCCGTCAGCGGCCTGTACAGTTACACGGCCAAGGGACTTGGCCAGCGCACGGCGATTACAGCAGGGTGGTCGGCGGTGTTCGGCTACGGACTCGTGGCCATGGCCAGCCTGCTGGTTGTCGGCATCTACGCCGCCCAAATGTTCATCCACCTCGGGTTCGCCCTCGCAGACCCCGGATTGTTCACGGCACTGACAGTCCTTGCCGCCGCGGTCGCCGCCACGGTTCTCATGGTGCGGGGGATCCGGGTCTCGGCGTGGTTCACAGTGTTAATGGAATCCCTTTCGATTGCAGTCCTGGCCGTGCTCATGGCGGTCTACTTCGCCTTCAACACACCGCAGGTCAGCCTCGGGAGTGTGCTTGGCTGGGACGGGCGTCTGGATGGGTTGGCGATGGGAATCGTCGTGGCCGTCAGCGCCTTTGTCGGGTTCGAAAGCCCAACCACACTCGGCGGCGAAGCGCACCGGCCCTTCCTCACTGTCCCGCGGGCCATAACCTGGACGCCGATCCTGATGGGAGTACTGTGTCTTCTTGCCGTGGCCGCCCAGGACGCGGCCCTCAAGGAGGCCACGGCGGACGTCGCGGGCAGCCCCACCCCGTTGTCTGACCTGTTCGCACACTCCTCTCCGCTGTCCGCCGCGGTCCTCGACCTCGGAATCGCAGCATCATGGTTTGCCTGTGCCATCGCGTCCGCTAACGCACTCGTCCGAATACTGTTCTGCATGGGCCGGGAAGGCACCGTCCCCCGGCTGGTCGGGCGCACCCACCCCGCCTTCCGAACCCCCGCCGTCGCCATCGTGACCGCCATGCCGATCATCGCCGTCGTTCCCATCACGATCATCACCTCGGGGGCCAGCCTTCAGCAGAGCCTCGTGGACCTCTTCACACTGGCCGCCTACGGCTACCTGGGCTCCTACATCCTGGCCAGCGCTTCCCTGCCCTTCTTCCTGCGCCGAATCGGCGAAAGCACCCGCGTCAGCTGGATACTCGCAGCAGTGACCACACTCGCCCTGGGAGCGGTGCTCTGGACGGCCGCCGACGTCTCGATCCGCGCAGGCAACCTGCAGAGCGTCATCTATGGCGCCGTCCTGCTCGCCAGCATCGTGTACGCCGCATTCCTCCACATCAGGTCCCCCGCGAGTTTGGCAGCGGTGGGAGTCTACGACGAAACCCGGGAATCCGACCTGTTCCATAGCCGCCCCACTCCATAACTGCCCCATTCCATGACTGCCCGCCCTCATCGCGGGAGCCCAAAACCAAAGCCCGTAGCGCCTGCCCTGATGTGAGCGGGAAACGGGACCACCAGGCTCCCGTTGGCCCTCGCACGTTTTTTGTGGAAGCGGATGCCCCCAGCTGTGCAGCTGGGAGCATCCGCTTTTTTGCTGTGTCGGGGAGGCGTCCGACGGCGGTGCGCGGCGAGTATTTCGAATGTTTCCGGCATGTTAACTGCCATGGGAATTTCCGGTCCGGAATTTCTCAAGTAAATGTTTATAAATCACTCGCCTAAGGCAATTCCCACACGTAGTTTTACTTGTGAAAGGAACGCAGGTGGCCCCCATCACACCGGACGGTTCGAAGCTGAACCCGGCCGGCACTCCAGACATAGGGGGCCTTCACCTGCACCGGAGATGAACAGTTCCGGCAGCGACGCCGGCACCGGAATCCAGGGACCTTTTTGCGCCTGCTCGCAGGGAACACCACCGCCGCAGGCATCCTCATCCCGATCTGTTAAGGAGAATCATGACTATCGATACCCAGGTTGAGACCGTTGTAGAGACGCATCCTTTGGATCCGTTGTCGCGTGCGGAGATTTCGCGTGCGGTTGCGGTGTTGAAGGAGGGGCCGGCTGCGGCGGAGTCGTTCCGTTTTATC
>NZ_JBHVBL010000034.1:0-51222 GCF_042668165.1 Arthrobacter sp. NPDC057388 | reverse complement strand
GCCCGGCTCTGGTGAGCCGGGCCGTTCTGCATTTCAGGCGGTATTTCTTCCCGCCGGGAGGCCTATGCCTCGGTGAGTTCGTCCTCCTGCTGGCGCATGAGCGTGAGGCGGTAGCCCACGTTGCGCACGGTGCTGATGAGGTTTTCGTGGTCGGCGCCCAGCTTGGCGCGAAGCCGCCGCACGTGGACGTCAACGGTTCGGGTGCCGCCGTAGTAGTCGTAGCCCCAGACTTCGGTGAGGAGCTGCTGGCGGGTGAATACCCGGCCGGGATGCTGTGCCAGGTACTTCAGGAGTTCGAACTCCTTGAAGGTCAGGTTCAGTGCCGCGCCGTTGACGCGTGCCGTGTAGCTCGCTTCGTCGATAATGACGCCGGCCGCCCGGATTTCGGAGGGGGCCTCCTCCTGCTCCGGCACGGCACGCGCAACCGAGAGCCGGATCCGTGCCTCCACTTCGGCGGGGCCGGCGGAATCGAGCACGATGTCATCGACGGACCAGGCGGAGGAAACCGCCGCCATGCCGCCCTCCGTGAGAATCAGCACCAGGGGGGCGCTGAGGCCGGTGGCCTTCAGGAGCTGGGTGAGGGACCGGGCGCCCACGAGATCCTTGCGCGCGTCCAGGAGGACGATGTCGCAGGGGTCTGTCTCGAGCAGTGCCGTGGGTTCGGCCGGGAGGATGTGCACCCGGTGGTTCAAAAGTTCCAGGGCAGGCAGAATGTCCACCGATGACCCGGTGCTGTTGGTCAGTAACAGGATGTGCGACATTATTCCTCCAAGGGGCTGTCCGCGCATCGTCGGGCGACTGAGCTGATGTTTGAGTATACCCAACGGGCCCCGGACGGACACTGGCTGGCTCCGCCCGCGCGCCTTGTTTACGACATATGCCGGTCATATAGGGCAGGATTGAATCCGTCAGGGGGCCGAGCCCTGCCCGTCAACGGCACAGCCAGGATGAGGTCGCAGCGATTTGAGTGCAGAGTCCGAGATGAGTACGCCACGGCCTGCCCCGGAAGTGGGTGCTCCGGCCTCTGCCGGCCGGACGCTCCAGTCCTGGAGCATTGAAGTCGTCGGCCTGGCGGGCCTCACGACGCTGGTGGCCAGCGTCTTCCGGACTCCGGATGTCCTCCTTGCGGTGGCCGTGATTTTTTCCCTGGGGATCGGCATTGGCTGGCCTCACTACCTGGGAATCCCGGCCAAGAAGACCCTTGCTGCGGTGATCGGACTCACAGGGGCCGGCTCGGCTGTGGCCGCCACCTTCGCAGCCGCTCCCGGCTACCTGAACTGGACGCCCGGCTTCATCGCCCTGGGCGTCACCGCCGTATTCCTGGTCCAGGTGGTCCGCGGCACCGGCCAGGCACAGCGGCTTGAGTCCACGCTCGGCTGCTGCGTGGGCGTCCTGCTTTCCTGCCTGGGCTCGGGATGGATCGCCGGGGCCAGGTTCAATGGTGTCAAGGAGATGGTGCTGGTGGCCGGCATCAGTGCCGCCGTCGCACTGCTCGCGAGCCTGATCCGCTGGCCGGACCGCATTATTGCGCCCATTGGCATCACGCTCGCTGGACTGGCCGGCCCGCTGGCCGGACTGGTCTTCTCCGACATCGCCGTTTTGCCCGCCGCCATCTTCGGAGTGGTGGTTGGAGCGGTACTGGTCAGCTTCCGCCGGCTGGTGACGCTCCGGGGCGCTCCGCTGAACTTCCCCGCTGCCCTTGGCATGGGCCTGGCGCCGGTTGCGGCGGTCGGTTCGCTCGCCTACTTCATAGACAAACTACTCATCTCCTGACGGGTTAGGATGGCATCATGTCCGTAATTGCATTTGAAATCTTCTTCCTTGTCCTGCTCGGCGTCGCGAGCCTGTCCATGGCCTGGTTTGCCGGCTTTGTTGTCTACCGCCTGTTCAAGGGACAGAAGTAGAACCCTGCTTAACGGTTTCGAGAGGTAGCGGCTGTGCCTATTGAAATTCCTACAGACCTGACCCCCGAACTGGTTCCCCTCTCCTGGCTCATCGGCGAGTGGGAGGGCCGTGGCCGGCTCGGGGCCGGCGATGAAGGTTCAGAGCACTTTTTGCAGCATGTCTCCTTCACCCATAACGGTCTGCCGTACCTGCAGTACCGTGCGGAAAGCTGGTTGACGGACGAAGACGGCACCAAGCTCCGGCCACTCACTGTTGAGACCGGATTTTGGGCCCTGGAGCGCAAGCAGCTGGAGGCCGACAGCGGCCCCGGCCTGGTGCCTGGCGACATCGTTCCGGTACTGAAAAGCGCCGACGAGGTCGAAGCCCTGCGCAACAAGGACGGCGGCTTCGACATCTCCGTGTCAATCAGCCATCCGGGCGGCATTTCGGAGCTGTACTACGGGCAGATCAAAGGCCCCCAGATCCAGCTCAGCACCGATATGGTGATGCGCGGAAGCCACTCCAAGGACTACAGCGCCGCCACCCGGATCTTCGGTCTGGTCGAGGGCAACCTGCTGTGGCGGTGGGACGTGGCCACCGGCAGCCCGTCGGCAACCGGCGCGGCCGGCGAACCGAAAACTGAGGCAGGCAACGGCCTCGAGGCCCACGCGTCGGCGTTCCTTAAAAAGGTCTCCTGACCGCAGCCCCTCTCTCCAAACACTCTGTTCGCCGGCGCTCTCTTCGGCTACCTTGGCCTCAGGTCTCCCAGCCTGAGTCCGCAGCAACCCGATGGAGTGTCCGATGGATGATTCCCAGCCCCCGGCTGACTACAGCGACCTCAAAGCCCTGTACTTCAACGGCACGCTCAAGCGGTCGCCGGAGAAGAGCAACACCGAGGGCCTGATCACGGTGAGCCGGCTGATCATGGAGAAGCAGGGGGTGGCCACGCGGGTTATCCGGACCGTCGACCACGACATCGCCAGCGGCGTGTATCCGGACATGCGCGAGCACGGCTGGGCAACCGATGAATGGCCGGAGCTTTACCCTGCCGTCAGGGAAGCGGACATCGTAATTGTGGCCGGGCCCATCTGGCTGGGTGACAACTCCTCGCAGACCAAGAAGCTCATCGAGCGGCTTTACGCCCACTCGGGCCAGCTCAACGAGAAGGGGCAGTGGGCGTATTACCCCAAGGTGGGCGGCTGCCTGATCACCGGCAACGAGGACGGGATCAAGCACTGTTCCATGAACGTCCTCTACAGCCTGCAGCACATCGGGTTCACCATCCCGCCGCAGGCCGATGCCGGCTGGATCGGCCCCGTCGGGCCGGGGCCCAGCTACCTGGATGAGGGCTCGGGCGGTCCGGAGAGCGACTTTACCAACCGGAACACCACCTTCATGACGTGGAACCTGCTGCATCTGGCCCGGACCCTCAAGGACGCCGGCGGGATTCCCGCGTACGGCAACCTTCCGGAAGAATGGAAGGCCGGAACCACGTTCGGTTTCGAAAACCCGGAATACCGCTAGGTGGCCGGAATACCCTCCCAGCCAAGGACGTTCCTCTTCATATGACTACCAAGAGCCCTCTGTTGTCGCGCCCTGGCGCCGTTGAAGCGGGCGGCGCCGACGCCGGCGTCGCATCCCACTACGGCGAACCGCTGCGGGAGCAGCGCGCCCTGGCGGCCGGAACCGCCGTCGTCGATCTTTCCCACCGCGGCGTGGTGACGGTCACCGGACCGGACCGCCTGAGCTGGCTCAACACGCTGTCCTCCCAGCAGGTCACCAACCTCCAGCCCCGTGAATCCAGCGAGCTGCTGCTCCTGAGCGTGCAGGGCCGGATTGAGTTTGATGCGCGCGTAGTGGACGACGGCGGGACCACCTGGCTGATCGTGGAGGCCGCCGAAGCGGCGCCCCTGGCCGAGTGGCTGACCAAGATGAAGTTCATGCTCCGCGTTGAGGTTGCGGACGTGTCCGCCGAATGGGCGGTGGTGGGGTCCACCAGGGCCGTGCCCGAATGGTCCGGACTGCTCGTGTGGGAGGACCCTTGGCCGCACGTCGGCGCCGGCGGCTACTCCTACGCCGTGGTCCCGGAGGAGACCCACCCAGGCGCCGAGCGGCCCTGGTTCGAGTACCTCGTGCCGGCGGCAGAGCTTGAGCAGACGGTGGGGGGCCGCAAGCTCGCCGGCGTCCTCTCCGCCGAGGCTCTCCGCGTTGCCGCCTGGCGTCCGCGGCTCGGGGCCGAAACGGACGACAAGACGATTCCGCACGAACTGGACCTGCTCCGCACCGCCGTGCACCTGGCCAAGGGCTGCTACAAGGGCCAGGAAACCATCGCCCGCGTGCACAACCTGGGGCACCCGCCGCGGCGGCTCGTGTTCCTGCAGCTCGACGGATCGCAGCACACCATGCCGGCACCCGGCAGCGAAGTCCGGGCGGGGGAGCGCAAGGTGGGCACCGTGACGTCCGTGGCGCAGCACTACGAGATGGGACCCATCGCGCTGGCAGTCATCAAGCGTTCGGTCGCGCCGGATGAAATACTGACCGTTATGGACGGTGATGAACCGTACACAGCCGCGCAGGAAGTGATCGTGGCGCCCGACGCCGGCCAGGTCGTCGGAAGGCAGACAGGATTCCTGAGGGGGACCCACAGATGACAGATTCCACCGCGTCCGCAGCCGGGGCTGCAGGGCAGCCTGCAACGCAGCAGCCAGCAACCCAGCAGCCCGATGAGGAAACCCTTGAATTGGCGCGAACCCTCCTGGACGCCGCCCGCAAGGGTGACACCGAGATGCTGCGCAGCTACCTCAACGCAGGCGCCCCGGCCACGCTGACCAACCATGCCGGTGACTCGCTGGTCATGCTCGCGGCGTACCACGGGCACGCGGAGACGGTGCAGCTCATCCTGCACCACGGCGGCGATGCCAATGCGGCCAACGACCGTGGGCAGACTCCACTGGCAGGTGCCGTGTTCAAGGGCTACCCGGACGTCGTCCGGGCACTGGTTGACGCGGGGGCAGATCCCGACGCCGGTTCCCCCTCGGCACGTGATGCCGCCCGGATGTTCGCCCGCGACGACATCCTGGAATTGCTGGGCTAAGTCTTTGGAGAGCGTCAGCAGGCCGTGGCCCGCACTCTGGTCCCTCGTCATCGGGTTCTTCATGATCCTGATCGACACCACGATCGTTTCGGTCGCCAACCCGCGGATCATGGAGGGGCTGGACACGGACATCAACGCCGTCATCTGGGTCACCAGCGCCTATCTGCTGGCCTACGCGGTGCCGTTGCTGATCACCGGCAGGCTCGGCGACAGGTTCGGCCCGAAGCGGCTGTACCTCGCCGGCCTGGTGGTGTTCACCCTGGCATCCCTGGGCTGTGGCCTGTCCGGCACTGTGGGAATGCTCATCGCCGCCCGCGTCCTGCAGGGCCTTGGGGCGGCGCTGATGGCTCCGCAGACCATGGCCGTGATCACCAGGATCTTCCCGCCGGACGGGCGCGGCGCCGCGATGGGCCTGTGGGGCGCCACCGCCGGGGTGGCCACGCTCGTGGGTCCCATCCTGGGCGGCGTCCTCGTGGACGGCCTGGGCTGGGAATGGATCTTCTTCATCAACGTGCCCATCGGAATCGTGGGCTTCATCCTCGCCTGGCGCTTCGTTCCGTCCCTGACCACCCACCCGCACCGGTTCGACATCCCCGGCGTGGTGCTCAGCGCCGTCGGGCTTTTCCTGCTGGTGTTCGGCATCCAGGAAGGCGAGACGTACGACTGGGGCACCATCACCGGGCCCGTGACCGTGTGGGGCCTGATCATCAGCGGCATCGTGGTGCTGGCCCTCTTCGTTGGCTGGCAGGCGGCCAACAAGGGCGAACCCCTGCTCCCGCTGGCCCTTTTCAGGGACCGCAACTTTTCACTGGCGAACATCGGGATCACCACCGTGGGATTCACGGTCACCGCCTTCGGGCTGCCGCTCATTTTCTACTACCAGATCGTGCGGGACATGACGCCTACTCAGTCCGCGCTGATGATGGCTCCGATGGCGCTGATTTCCGGCGGGCTGGCGCCTCTGGTGGGCAGGATCATCGACCGGGTGAACCCCAAATACATCACGTCCGCCGGTCTGCTGCTCATGGCCCTGGCGCTGTTCTGGGATTCGGCGCTCATGCATCCGGACACCCCGGTGTGGCTGTTCCTCCTTCCCAGCGCAGTGCTCGGCTTCGCAAATGCAGGCATCTGGGCACCCCTGAGCTCCACCGCCACGCGCAACCTGCCGATGCGGCAGGCGGGGGCCGGCGCCGGCGTCTACAACACCACGCGGCAGATCGGCGCGGTCCTTGGCAGCGCCGCCATCGCGGTCCTCATGCAGGCACGGCTCACAGCTGAACTTCCGGCGGCGCCCGCCGGGACTCCCGGCGGCTCGGGTGAGGCGGGCGGCTTCGGCGGCCAGCTGCCAGCCGCCCTCCATGACGGCTTCTCGACGGCGATGGGCCAGTCGATCCTGCTGCCTGCGGCGGTGATTGTGCTCGGCGCTGCGGTGGCAGTGTTCTTTGCCAAGCCCAAGCCGGTCCAGGGCTGGGACGGTCAGCAGCCGGCTGCCGGCCAGGACGCGGAGGCGACCACCCGCTGACGGGGCTAGCCGAGCAGCACGCTGGTCTGGATGCCGCCGGTGGAAAAGCCCAGGCTGCGTGCCGTGGCCAGCGAGCCCTTGTTGCTGACGTCGGTCCGCCACTGCAGCGTCAGCCCGGCAGCCAGTGCCTCGTGGGCGGCCACCGAGGCGGCGAGTGATCCCAGCCCACGGCGCCGCCATTCCGGGGCCACGAGAACGCCCATGTGGGCGAGGATGCCTTCCCATTCTGAGTAGGCGCCGCAGGCCACCGGCACGCGCTGCCCCTCGTCGTCGTGAATGATGGTGTAGCGGTTCTCGAGGTCGGACAGGCCCACCTCGTTCACATCATCGGGCGGGCACAGTCCCTCCAGTTCAATGGCCTCCGGGTTGCCGTGCGACACCGTCAGCTCCTCTGCCGGCTGCAGCAGCGGCAGGTCGTCGGCGAAGAAGAGCGCGGCCGAGCCCTGCCCGTGCCCGCCGTGCCGGCGGGTGATCGTCAGCAGGGTGACGTGCTGGGCCATCTCCTCATCGGTAATGCCGGCCGCGGCGTCCAGCGCCCACTGCGGGCCCACCAGGGCCGAGCTGCCGAACAGGCGCACGAACTCCACCGAGCGCGCGGACTCGTCAACCCGCGTGATCCGCTCGCCGGTTTCCAGCGCGCGGGCGAAGGCGCCGTCGTCGAGCCCCAGGCGGCGCGCCCAGGCAAGCTGGATGATGGCGGCGGATCCGGGGTCAAGACTCATAATCCCAGCCTACCGACAGCGCGAACTGGCAGATAATGCCCTCAAAAAAGCAAAAACAGGGCATTATCTGTCAGTTCGCGCGGGTGCGGGGCAGAGTTTCAGGGCTCAGCCGAAGAGGACCGCGGCCTCGTCGTAGCGGTGCTGCGGGACCGTCTTGAGCTTGCCGAGGGCGGCTTCGAAGCCAACGTGGTCAATGTCGGTGCCGTTCAGCGACACCATGGTGCCCCACCGGCCCTCGGTCACGGAGTCGATGGCGGCCATGCCGAGGCGGGTGGCCAGGACGCGGTCGAAGGCGGACGGGACGCCGCCGCGCTGGATGTGGCCCAGGATGGTGGCGCGGGTTTCGATGCCGGTCCGGGCCTCGATTTCGGGGGCGAGCTGGTCGGCGATGCCGCCGAGCCGGGGACGTCCGAAGGTGTCCAGGCCGCGCTCGGAGTGCGGGCTCTCCATGTGCTCCGGGACGAAGCCCTCGGCCACCACCACCAGCGGTGCGCGGCCGCGGTCGTGGGCCTCCGTCACCCATTTGGTGATCTGCTCGATGCTGACTTTCTGCTCCGGGATGAGGATGGCGTGGGCGCCTGCGGCCATGCCGGCGTGCAGGGCGATCCAGCCGACGTGGCGGCCCATGACCTCGGCGATCATGCAGCGGTGGTGGGACTCGCCGGTGGTGCGGAGCCGGTCGATGGCCTCGGTGGCGATCTGCACCGCGGTGTCGAAGCCGAAGGTGTAGTCGGTGGCGTCGAGGTCGTTGTCCACGGTCTTGGGGACACCGACGATCTTCAGGCCGGCGTCGGTGAGGCGCTTGGCGGCCGCGAGGGTTCCTTCGCCGCCGATGGCGATGATGGCGTCGATGCCCAGCCGGTCCATATGGGCTTTGATGACGTCCGGGCCGCCGCCGTTCTCAAACGGGTTGGTGCGTGAGGTGCCCAGGATGGTGCCGCCCTGCTTGGCGATACCGCGGACAAGCGTACGCGGAATGGGGATGATGTCACCCTCAACCACTCCGCGCCAACCGTCGAGGAACCCCACGAATTCGTGGCCGTGGATGGCGATGCCTTTGAGGACGGCGCCGCGGATAACGGCATTCAGTCCGGGGCAGTCGCCGCCGCTGGTGAGGATTCCTATTTTCATTTTCTTGGCTCAAATCCTGGTTCGAAGGGGTTTACGGGCAGAGCGCCACGCTGAGCTCAATTAGAGATTCTAGTGGGGAGTGTGGGGTAGGACACAAACGGTTACACCCGGGGTGAGGTCCGTGCGCCGGGTCCGGCAGTAGCCCGGACAGCGCTGTGCCCCCGTTCCGGCGGGAACGGGGGCACCTTCTGAGTGGGCGACGGCGGTTGCCCGCCGGGGCTGCCTGCTAGCGGCCGATGCCGCGCCTTCCGAGGAAGGATTCAAGCGGGATCGAGTTGTTCTGGTCCGGCAGGATCACCCATGCGGCCAGGTAGAACACGACAGCCGGGCCGGGCAGCAGGCAAAAGATGAGGAAACCGATCCGGACGAAAGCCACGTCCACGTTCAGCTTCTCGGCGATTCCGCCGCACACGCCGCCCAGCCAGCGCTGCGGTCCGCGCTTCAGGCCGAGGCCCCTGACAATGCTGAAGAACTTATCCATGGTTCAAGACTTCCCGTTTGTTGTGCTGTTGTCACGTTTTCGTGCCGACAGAAGCCCGCCGATCACCAGTGCTGCGCCCGCCCCGATCATCAGGCCGATCAGCACATACGTCCCGTTCAGGACCACGATGCCGAGCTGGGAGATGACAATCAGGACGGCGAGGGCGAGGACCACCAGGCCCCAGACGATGGTGCCTACCCGGGCCGGGGATTCGGCCGGATTGTCGTTGTCCGCGGCGGACGGTGCGGACGGGACGGACGCGGCGGACGGGGTGGATGCGGGGCTTGTGGATGCAGGGTTGCGTTCCGGGGACGGTTCAAAACTGCTCATGTCAGTTTCCTTCCTGGATAGTGACGTTGCTGACCGTGCCGTCGATCTGCAGGATCAGCCGGGCGCCCGGCTTGTCCGAGTTGTAGCTGCTTTGCCGCGAGGTGATGCCGCCGCGGCTGCCCGTGCCCTCGTTCAGGTTGCCCAGGGTCATGTCGGCCCGGACATCCACCGGCACGGTGCTCGGAATGACAACGGTCACATTGCTTGCGGTGGCGTCGAGGGGAATCACGACGTCGGTGCCCAGGGGCGGGTTCAGGTTCAGGCCGGTCAGGTCCACAGTTCCGCGGCCTCCGGTGATCTGGAAACCTTGGCGGGCCTGTTCGATGGTGACGGGGTTCCAGTCCGCGTCCTGGAAGCGGAAGCGGTCGCCGTTGGGCACCGCGCTGAAGATGCCGCCGACAATCAGTGCCACCACTGCGAAGAACCCGAGGGCACCCGACGTCCTGCCGCGCAGGCCGGCGAGCAGGATACCGAGGCCCAGGACCGCGGCACCGGCTGCCCAGACCACAGCGTTCGCCGAACTGCCCAGCTCAATCAGGTTGCCGGCGTCGAGCGCTTTCAGTGCACCGCCGGCCAGCAGCGCCAGTCCGGCGGTGACGGCTACGGCCGGTGCGCCCGGGCCGCCAGGCCTCGGCTTGGATGCCGGAACCGGAGCAGGAACGGGAGCGGGCCGGCGCGGCGGGAGGCCGCCGCCATGAACGCCCGTGGGGGTGGTGGCGCCGTAGCGTGCGCTGGAACTTGCTTTGGAACCGTAGGGTTCACTGGGGCCGTAGGAGGGGATGGCGTCCGGCGTCGGCGGTACCGTGTAGGGCTGGGTTGGCGGGTGGCTGCCGGCAGCAAAGGAGGGTGCGGCCGCAGTCGCCGCCGGGCTGCCGGAGCCTGTGTACCCCGAGCCTGTGTACCCGGAGCCTGCGTAGCCATAGGCTGCCCGACCCGTGCCGGCGCTGTCCATTGGTGCACCGCTGCGGTTCTTGTTGCGCTGGGTCAGGTAGTAGACGAGGTAGATCACCCCGCCGATCCAGAACAGAGCCCAGAAGAAGCCAAAGCCGTCGTGGCCCCACCCCCAGAAGCCGCCGCCCATGCCGGTGAGGCCGACGATCGAGGTGATGAGGGCGCCCGTCATTCCGGTGCTCCAGCGCCCGGCCCCCGCCTCCTGGGTGTGGATCCGGCCGTCGGGCTCGGGCAGCAGGGCCCAGCCGAGGCCGTACAGGAGGACGCCGATGCCTGCGAACAGCGTCAGCACGATGAAGATGCCGCGCACGATCAGCGGATCGATGCCCATCCGTTCCGCAATGCCGCTTGAGACGCCGCCGATCCAGCGGTCCCGTCCCCGGTGCACGCCGTGGCTGCGGATCCAGTCGAAGAAGTTCAGCGGCTGGGCGGTCCCGGAGTCGCCGCCACCGGAGGAAGGGGCACCGGAGGAGGGGGCACCGTAGGCGGGCCCAACGTGGGTTCCGGCGGGCGGCGCAAACAGCGGCTCCGTGGGGTTCTCCGGCGGGGTGGAGTTGTCCTCGGCTGTGGGGTTCTCCGGCTCCCCGGAGGCATGAGGTGCGTGCTCCGGTTCCTGGCCGGCGCTGGCCTCGGACGGCCTGGCGGGCTGTTGTCCTTCATTGGGGTTGGGGTTCTGCGAGTTCATCCCTCGATACTGCCGTTTGCGCTGGTCAGTCCTCTATTGGGGAACACCCTGAGCCGCCCCTGACTTACCCCGGGTTCACCCTCAGACGGGGCGGCGGGAACCCTGAAACGTGTTTGGATTGATGCATGAGCACTGCCCCTGTCCGCCCTCCCCTGGTCCGCAGCAGCGACCGCGTGATCGCCGGTGTCTGCTCCGGCCTGGCGGTTCATCTCGGGTGGCCGGTGCGCATGGTCCGGATCGGAATGGTGGTGGCAGCCTTCGCCGGCGGCGCGGGGCTCGCGTTCTACGCCTGGCTGTGGATCATGGTTCCCACCGCGGACGAGAACGCCAAGCGCAATGCCCGCCGCCCGGCGTCGCCCATTGCCCCCGCCGTAAGCCTGCCGCCTGCATCCCTGCAGCCGGGGCAGGCCCCCGCGCCTTCACCGCTCAGTCTTCCCGCACCGGCCGTCCCTCCTCCGAACGTGGGGGAGTACGACGCCGGCACCGCCTCCCAGCCCGCGGAACCGGCCGCTGGTGCCGGGTCAGGTGCATGGTTCCGGATCCGGAGCATGCGCTACGGCAAGGAGATCCTGCTGGGCGCCGGGCTCCTGCTGGTCGCCGCGATCCTGATTGCCAGGCTGCTGGGCGTGGAGGTGCCGCTCGGCACGCTGATCCCGGCAGCGGCGATCCTTGGCGGTGCCGCGATCGCCTGGATGCAGCTGGATGAAACCCGGCGGGCCGGACTCGTGGACAAGACCAAGGCGGACCAGGCCGGCGGCTGGGCGCGCCTGGCTGCGGGCCTCGCGCTCGTGGTGGCCGGTGTCCTGGTGATGGTGTCCGGATCGGGGTCATGGCAGCAGACCTGGCTCGCGCTGCTCGCCTCCGTGGCCGTGCTGGGCGGCGTGGCGCTGGTGCTGCTGCCGTGGGGCCTGAAGTTCTGGCGCGACCTGGAAACCGAGCGGGCCGGGCGCGTGCGCGAGACCGAGCGGGCCGAAATCGCCGCGCACCTGCACGACTCCGTGCTCCAGACTCTGGCCCTGATCCAGCGCCGGGCCGGGAACGAGCACGACGTCGTCCGGCTGGCCCGGGCGCAGGAGCGCGAGTTGCGGGGCTGGCTCTTCAAGGACTCCGCCCGCGACGCCGGCCAGCTCTCGGACCGGATCAAGGCCGCCGCCGCGGAGGTCGAGGACGGCCTCGGCCACGCCGTTGACGTCGTGACGGTGGGCGACACGGAAATGACCGAACGCCACGAGGCGCTGGTCCAGGCCAGCCGCGAAGCCATGCTGAACGCCGCCCGCCACGGCGGCGGTCCCGTCTCCGTCTACCTGGAGGTGTCCGGCGGCGGCGCGGAAGTCTTCGTCAAGGACCGGGGACCGGGCTTCGAGCTGCACAACGTTCCGCACGACAGGCTGGGCGTGCGCGAATCGATCATTGGCCGGATGAAACGGCACGGCGGCAACGCCACAATCAACAGCGGACCGGACGGCACGGAGGTGCGGCTCAGGCTGCCTGCCGATGCCGCGGAGAACGGGGAAGGGAAGTCATGAGTACACCGGCCGGAACAGGCACGGCGGCAGGCACGGCGGGACGAACGGTACGCGTGGTGATCGTGGACGACCACGCGATCTTCAGGTCCGGCCTCAAAGCCGACCTCGACCCCAGCGTGGTGGTGGTCGGTGAGGCCGGCACCGTCGAACAGGCCATCGATGTCATCGCGTCAGAACGGCCCGACGTCGTGCTGCTGGACGTGCACCTGCCCGGCGGCCGCGGCGGGGGAGGGCGGGAAGTCATTGCGGGTTCCGCGGCGCTCCTGGGAACCACCCGCTTCCTCGCACTGAGCGTGTCCGATGCCGCCGAAGACGTGGTGGCCGTGATCCGTGCCGGGGCACGCGGCTATGTCACCAAGACCATCTCGGGTGCGGAAATCACCGATGCCGTGTTCCGGGTGGCCGGCGGGGACGCCGTGTTCTCGCCGCGCCTGGCAGGATTTGTCCTGGATGCGTTTGGCACCGCTCCGGCGGACATCGCCGACGACGAACTGGACAAGCTCTCGGCCCGTGAACTCGAGGTGATGCGGCTGATCGCCCGCGGCTACAGCTACAAGGAGGTGGCCAAGGAGCTCTTCATCTCGATCAAAACCGTGGAAACCCATGTCTCGGCGGTGCTTCGGAAGCTGCAGCTCTCAAGCCGGCACGAACTGACCAAGTGGGCCGCCGAACGCCGCCTCCTCTAACGCCAACCCCACCCGCATAGCCCCGACGCGTCCTCACATCCTGCCGCCTTTCCCGCAACGCGTCCTCACGTTCTGCCGTCTTTCCCGCAACGCGTCCTCACATCCTGCCGCGCAAACGCAAACGCTCCCGCACCATAATTTTTTTGGTGCGGAAGCGTTTGGGAATTTCCTGCAGGATGTGAGGAAGGATCCGGGCGTTTCCTGCAAAAGCTGAGGAAGGATCGGTGTGTGCCGGCTACTGGGCCTTGCCGAGGAAGTCCTGCAGGCGGCCGACGCCGGTGGCGAGGTCCTCGTCACCCAGGGCGTACGAGAGTCGCAGGTAGCCGGACGGGCCAAAGGCCTCACCGGGAACCACTGCGACCTCCACCTCGTCGAGGATCAGCGCGGCCAGCGCAGCGGAAGTTTCGGGCCGGACCGGACCGTTTGCCGTCGGGAATTCCTTACCCAGCAGCCCGCGGACGTCCGCGTACACGTAGAAGGCGCCCTTCGGCGTCGGGCATTCAACGCCCTCAATCGCGTTGAGCCCGTCCACGATGGCCTTCCGGCGGCGGTCAAAAGCGACCTTCATCTCGTCTACCGCGGTCAGCGGCCCGGAGACGGCGGCCAGCGCGGCAATCTGCGGGATGTTGGACACGTTGGACGTGGCGTGCGACTGGAGGTTGGTGGCGGCCTTGATGACGTCGGCGGGGCCGATCATCCAGCCCACCCGCCAGCCGGTCATCGCGTAGGTCTTGGCGACACCGTTGAGGATCACAACCTTGTCGCCCAGTTCGGGGGCGGCGGTGGCGATGGAAGTGAAGGGCACGCCGTCGTAGGTCAGGTGCTCGTAGATCTCGTCGGTGACCACCCACAGGCCCTTGGCCGCGGCCCACTTTCCGATTTCAGCAACCTGCTCGGGGGAGTAGACCGAGCCGGTGGGGTTCGACGGCGAGACGAACAGCAGGATCTTGGTGCGGTCCGTGACGGCTGCTTCGAGCTGCTCCACCGTGACCAGGTAGTCCTGCTCCGGGCCCGCGAAGACCTCCACGGGGACGCCGCCGGCCAGGCGGATGGCCTCCGGGTAGGTGGTCCAGAACGGCGTGGGGACGATCACTTCGTCGCCCGGATCCACGAGGGTGGCGAACGTGTTGTAGACCGCCTGCTTGCCGCCGTTGGTGACCAGCACCTGGGAAGCGTCAACCCTGTACCCGGAGTCCCGGAACGTCTTCTCGGCGATGGCCTTCTTCAGCTCGGGCAGGCCGCCGGCGGGGGAGTAGCGGTGGTACTTCGGCTGGCTGGCGGCCTCGATGGCGGCCTGGACGATGTAGTCCGGGGTGGGAAAGTCCGGCTCGCCTGCGCCGAAGCCAATCACCGGCCGGCCGGCCGCCTTCAGCGCCTTGGCCTTGGCATCGACAGCCAGGGTGGCGGATTCGGCAATGGCGGAAATGCGTTGGGAAACGCGGGCGGCAGACATGGCAGGTCCGTTCTTCGCTTGCAGCTGGAGAGCTGAATGGTGGAATTCGACGGAATCTACTCTATGCTGTTCACCGGATCGTTCGAGGTGGAACACGGATTTGTGACTGCGGTGGAGCACGGATCCGGAAGCCGAAAAAGATCCGAAATGAGTCCGGTTCGACGTAAGCGCAGTTGTTGCGTAGACTGGTTCTCCGGTGTTGAAAACACGGATGATGACGTGCGCCCCAGATGGCCTTGGGGAAGTGCGGCCTGCATCGGTTTTCGATCCATAGGGTAGTGGCGCAATTGGTAGCGCAGCGGTCTCCAAAACCGCAGGTTGCAGGTTCGAGTCCTGTCTGCCCTGCGCAGGCTGTTCCGGCGAAAAGCCGGAGCAAGCGCAGCAACAAAGGTTCAGTTCAGAGCCGGGTAATCCGACTTGCGAGGATGAGTGAGGAACAGGTGACCGAAACAGCTGCAAGCAGCTCCAAGGGCCGCCCTGCCAAGAAGGCCGCCAAGGCCGGCTTCTTCGCTCGCATCGCACTCTTCATCCGCCAGGTCATCGGCGAACTGAAGAAGGTCGTCGCCCCCACCCGCAAGGAACTGATCAATTACACGCTCGTGGTGCTCGTCTTCGTAGTCATCATGATGGTGGTCGTCACTCTGCTGGACCTGGCGTTCGGCACGGCGGTGAGCTGGGTCTTCGGCGGTACAGGCGCCGCAGACCGCTAAGGCGATCGGTCCGCAGACTGCGTGGGCTCCCGGCCGGAATCGGCAAGGAGCTGCGGGGTGTGCGGAATTGAGCCATTTAAGTAGGCAATTAGCAATGAGGAAGCAGGAGACCAAGTGTCTGAGCAGGAGCTCGAGGTAACTGAGACTGAGCTGGATGAAACCCAGAACCCTGCGGCTGAAGCCGCCGAGGGCTCCGAGGTTGAGTCTGCTGCGCCCGATTCCGAAGGCGACGCCGATTTCGACGCCGACGACGAGGCTGACGCCGATTACGAGGATGAGGCAGACGCCGAGACCGACGCTGACGCCGACGACGTGACCGGGGAGGACGCCGAGGAAGGCGCCGAAGGGACTGACGTCCTGGCCGCTGCTGCCGCCAAGGCCACCGACCCCGCGGAAGAGTTCAAGTCCAAGCTGCGCCGCCAGGAGGGTGACTGGTACGTCATCCACTCCTACGCCGGTTACGAAAACCGCGTCAAGGCCAACCTGGAGACCCGCATCCAGACCCTGGACATGGAAGATTACATCTTCGAGATCCAGGTTCCGATGGAGGAAGTCGTTGAGATCAAGAACGCTCAGCGCAAGATCATCAACCGTGTCCGCATCCCCGGCTACGTCCTGGTCCGCATGGACCTGACCGACGCCTCCTGGGGTGCCGTCCGCCACACCCCGGGTGTCACCGGCTTTGTGGGCAACGCCCACAACCCCGTGCCGCTGCGCCTCGACGAGGTCTTCTCCATGCTCGCCCCGGTCTTCGAAGAGGAGCAGGCGGAGAAGGGCAAGCCGGCCAAGCAGCCTTCTGCCCCGGTGAACGTCGACTTCGAGGTCGGCGAGTCGGTCATCGTCAAGGAAGGCCCGTTCGAGACCCTTCCGGCAACGATCTCCGAGATCAAGGTGGACTCCCAGACCCTCGTGGTGCTGGTGTCCATCTTCGAACGCGAGACCCCGGTCACGCTGGCCTTCAACCAGGTCACCAAGATCTAACTGATCACCACAGATTTCGTTCCGGAGCGGCCCGCTTTAGCTGGTCCGGAACGGCCGACCGCCTCGCCATGGCGGTCAACCACCTGAGGCACGCTCCTGTGTCCCAGGACGCATTTGAGAGAAGGACCCTACATTGGCTCCCAAGAAGAAGGTCACCGGCCTCATCAAGCTGCAGATCCAGGCAGGTGCCGCTAACCCGGCCCCGCCGATCGGTCCTGCGCTTGGCCAGCACGGTGTCAACATCATGGAATTCTGCAAGGCGTACAACGCTGCGACGGAAGCCCAGCGCGGCAACGTTATTCCTGTTGAAATCACCGTTTACGAAGACCGTTCGTTCACGTTCATCACCAAGACCCCGCCGGCTGCAGAGCTCATCAAGAAGGCTGCAGGCGTTGCCAAGGGTTCCTCGACCCCGCACACCGTCAAGGTTGCCAAGCTGACCCAGGCCCAGGTCAACGAGATCGCCTCCACCAAGATGGAAGACCTCAACGCCACCAGCCTCGAAGGCGCAGCGAAGATCATCGCCGGCACCGCCCGCTCCATGGGCATCACCGTCGAGGGTTAATTCCCCCGCTGATGCGGCGGCGGTCCCGGGCAACCGGGCACGACGCCGGACAGCACGGCCGGGATACCGGCACCATTTGCCGAACAATCGGCACAAACCGTAATGTCAGCAATCCGGCAAGGCTCAAGCAGCCGGAACGCTGGCTGTGGCAGGGCCCAGCGCGGTCCGCAGACCACAACTGCACAAGGAGAAATAAGCAGCATGGCAAAGCGCAGCAAAGCATACGAGGCAGCCGCAGCCAAGATCGACGCGGAGAAGCTCTACGCGCCGTTCGAGGCAGTGACGCTCGCCAAGGACATCAACCCGTCCAAGTTCGACGCCACCGTTGAGGTTGCCTTCCGGCTGGGCGTTGACCCCCGCAAGGCTGACCAGATGGTCCGCGGCACGGTCAACCTGCCCCACGGCACCGGCAAGACCGCCCGCGTCCTCGTGTTCGCGACGGGCGAGAAGGCCGAAGCAGCAATCGCTGCCGGCGCCGACTTCGTTGGTTCCGACGACCTGATCGAGAAGATCGCCGGCGGCTGGACCGACTTCGACGCAGCCGTTGCCACCCCTGACCTCATGGGCAAGGTTGGCCGCCTCGGTAAGGTCCTGGGTCCGCGTAACCTGATGCCGAACCCGAAGACCGGCACCGTCACCCCCGATGTCACCAAGGCTGTCAACGACATCAAGGGCGGCAAGATCGACTTCCGCGTCGACAAGCACTCCAACCTGCACTTCATCATTGGCAAGGTTTCCTTCGACGCCGTCAAGCTGGCCGAGAACTACGCCGCCGCCCTCGAAGAGGTGCTCCGCCTGAAGCCGTCCGCTTCCAAGGGCCGCTACATCCAGAAGGCAACGGTTGCCACCACCTTCGGTCCCGGCATCTCCGTTGACCCCAACGTCACCCGGGTTCTGACCGAGGCGTAAGTCTCACGAACTCATGGTCGGATCTCCGGCCAGCACCAAAGGACCGTCCGGCATCTGCCGGCCGGTCCTTTTGGCGTTTGCGGCGGCCCCTGCGGGGGGTGGGGGAAGTGCGACGCCGGAACTCCAGCCAGGCGCCCTGCTTCCGACCGGAGGCGCGGGCTCTGTTGTACCCCGGACGGTGCGGCTAGGCTGATCCGGTGACGACGCCCGCCTACCGGATCGAGCCGCTGGTCCTGCCTGCGTCACTCGATGCTCGCGATGCCGCCGATTTCCTCGAGTTCAGCGACCTCAGCGATGCCTTGGCGCTGGAGCTGTGGGGCAACCTGGACCGCGCCGCGCCCCGCAAAGCCCGGCTCGAATCGTGGCGCGATGACGACTATGAGAAGCTCCGGCTCTTCTTCGTTCGGCTGGACGGGCGCATGGTGGCGAGGTCATGGATCAGGCTTCCGCAGAAAGAGAACCTGCAGGACGCGTTCCTGCGGGTGGACGTCCTCAAGGAATTCGGCGGTCGCGGCATCGGCCGCACCCTCCTGCGCCATGCCGAGGAGCTCGCGGCGGACGACGGGCGAAACACCCTGCAGTCCTTCACCGAGCACGCGCCGGTGTTCGACCTTGACGGCCCCGGGATCCTGAAGCCCGGGACGGGCACCGGCGCTGTGCCGGCCGCCGACCGCGGAGTCCGGTTTGCCGTTGCGGCCGGTTACACACTGGAGCAGGTGACGCGTTTCAGCGCACTGGACATGCCGCCGTCGGAAGGTCTCCTGGACGCCCTGGAAGGGGAGGCGGCCGGTATTGCCGGCGACCAGTACGAGATCCTTGGCTGGACCGACCGCTGCCCCGATGAATACGTGGAGCAGATGGCGGTGCTCATGTCCAGGATGAGCACGGACACCCCTGCCGGGGCGCTGCACTACGACGCCGAGGTGTGGGACGCCGCGCGCGTCCGGCATGTCGAGCACGAGTGGAAGCGGACCGGCCTGGAGTCGCTGGTGGCCGTGGCCCGGCACAGGCTGAGCGGCGAGCTGGCAGCCTACTCGGTGCTTCAGCACTCGGGCGAAAAACCGTGGCTGGCGGAACAGGACGACACCCTGGTGGCCAAGTCGCACCGCGGGAACCGGCTGGGCATGCTGGTCAAGGTGCTCAACCTCCGCCGCCTGCAGGAGGACCATCCGGAAGTGGAACGCGTCCTGACCTTTAACGCGGCGGAGAACGACCATATGCTCGCGATCAACGTGGCCCTGGGATTCCGTCCTGCAGGGTACGACGGTGAGTGGCAGCGCCGGCGCTAACCGGCATATGCTGGCGGCGGATACACCGCGTGGACTCAAGCCCGCAGCCTTCATGGCAAGCGGCGGAAACGGCTGGGGAAGATGGCAATAAAGGTGCGGATCGAGCGGCTGCTGATTCCGGACTCCGTGGACTCGCCCGATGCGGCGGACTTCCTCGCCGCGGTGGAGGTCGGGCGCAAGGTCCGGATGGACACCTGGGGCAGCGACGACCTCGCCTACACGCCGCTGGAGAAGCTGCTCGAACTGGACGACCCGTATGAGCGCCAGGTCATCCTCGTGGCAAAGGTCGACGGCGACATCGTCGGTGCCGTGGACATCGCGCTTCCCCTCGCCGACAATCTTGACCTTGCCGAGTTCACCCTGGACATCCTTCCCGAATACCAGCGCCAGGGCGTCGGCCGGCAACTGCTGGAGGCCGCCGAGCACTTCGCCCGGGAGGAAGGCCGCACCATGATCCTGGTGGACACCAACCACCCCGGTGCCTCCCTGCACGAATTCGCACCGGAGCAGCTGGTGCCCGGATCCGGTCAGGGCTATGTGCCGCTGGGCAGCCGTGAGGTGGACTTCGCCCAGCGCACCGGCTACACACTGCAGCACATCGAGCAGTTCAGCTCGTGCACACTGCCGCTGGACAGCAAACTCGTGGCGGAACTTGAGGCAGAGGCCCAGGAAGCCAACAACGGCCGCTACCGCCTGCACCACTGGACGGACCGTTGCCCGGAACGGTGGCTGGAATCAGTGGCGGCCCTCGAAAACCAGGCGGGCGGCGACGCCGGGCCCGCGGACGACGGCGACATGATCTTCGACGCCCGGATCCTCCGGGAAGCCGAGGAAGTCACCATCTCGCAGGGGCGGCGCACGGTGGTGACCGCCGTCGAACACATCGCCTCCGAAACGCTGGTGGGGCTGACCACCATCAGCGTCCTGGCGCAGCGGCAGGACGTCGTCTTCCAGGACGACACCGTGGTGCTGCAGGCACACCGCGGCAATAAGCTGGGCCTGCTCATCAAGGTGGCCAACATGGAGCGCCTCACCGAGCAGTTCCCCACGGCGCGGGTGATCTATACGTGGAACGCCCCGGAAAACCGGTATCTGCTCACGGTCAACCGCCAGCTCGGCTTCACGACGGCGGGAGTCACCGGGATCTGGCAGAAGGAACTCCCGGACCGGGGACCCAGCCGGAGCTAGGGGACCGGGCCGGAGCGGGGCCGATTTGGTTATCCGGATCGCCCTCCCGTAAGCTTGAACTACCAAAGACCGTCGGTTGTTGGATTCCCACTCTTTCGAGCTCAGCTCAACTCTGCAGTTGTGTGCGGAAGAGCCAGTGGGTTTCCGGACGAAGGACCCTGAACATAGGGCGGCCGGCGCAGGTGAACGAAGCAAAGCTCCGCCGTCCTGGACTGCGTTGAGCCAAGCCCCGTGCATCTGCGCGGGGCGTTTTTAGTTTTAGCTCACCTGAGCGGGGACCCGGAATACCGGCACTATCCCCGGAAGGAGGGTTATGGCAACGCCTACCAAGGTTTCAGCAGTAGCTGAGATCACTAACGATTTCAAGGAATCGAACGCCGCTGTCCTGACCGAATACCGTGGGCTCACCGTTGCACAGCTCAAGCAGCTGCGTGTTTCTCTCGGCCAGGACACCAAGTTCGCGGTCGTCAAGAACACCCTGACCGCCATTGCAGCCAAGGAAGCTGGTGTCGAAGCATTCGACGGCCAGCTCGCCGGCCCCACTGCAATCGCGTTCATCAAGGGTGACGCAGTTGCAGCTGCCAAGAGCCTGACGGATTTTGCCAAGGCCAACAAGCAGCTGGTCATCAAGACCGGTTACTTCGAGGGCAAGGCACTGAACGCCAGCGAAGTTGCTGCCCTGGCAGCACTCGAGTCCCGCGAGCTGCAGCTCGCCAAGGTTGCAGGCGTCCTCAAGGCACCTGCCGCCGCTGCTGCACGCATCATCGACGCACTGCGCCTCAAGCTTGAAGAAGAGAACGGTGCTCCGGCTGAAGCCGCTGCTCCCGCCGCTGAAGAAGCTCCCGCTGCAGAAGCTGAAGCAGCTGAGGCTCCGGCCGAAGCCGCTGCCGAAGAGAACTAATCTCTCTCCCCAAAAGACTCCGGTGGAACGGAGGGCATTCAGCCCCCGGCCGCCTTTATAGGAAGGACGCCAACCATGGCGAAGCTCACCAACGAAGAGCTCATTGAAGCTTTCAAGGAACTGACCATCATCGAGCTCTCCGAGTTCGTCAAGCTCTTCGAAGAGACCTTCGAAGTTACCGCTGCTGCTGTTGCTGTTGCTGGCCCCGCTGCCGGTGGCGCTGCAGAAGAAGCTGAAGAGAAGACCGACTTCGACGTCATCCTCGAATCTGCTGGCGACAAGAAGATCGCAGTGATCAAGGAAGTTCGCGCCATCACCTCCCTCGGCCTCAAGGAAGCCAAGGACCTGGTTGACAGCGCCCCCAAGGCTGTTCTCGAAGGCGCCAACAAGGAAGCCGCCGAGAAGGCAAAGGCTCAGCTGGAAGAAGCTGGCGCCACCGTTACCCTCAAGTAACACTGCTTGTCCGGGAATCCCCGTCCACTCCGGTGGGCGGGGATTCCTGCTTTTAACAGCAGGGCGGGGCCCACGCCCACAGGGTGCGGGTCAGTTGGGTTCGCTGATGTCTGCCAGCACCGCGCCGAGGGCCGAGACCAGGGCGTCGGCGTCCACGAAGGCGCTGTAGCCGTGCTGGCCCGCGCCCATGGAGATCCGCTTGCCGGCAATGGTCCGGTCCGCGTAAACCGGCCAGGCGGTGGTGCTGCCCAGCGGCGTGATGGTGCCGCGCTCATAGCCGGTGGCTTCCAGGGCCACGTCCGCAGCCGGGAGTGAGAGCTTGTTGACCCCCACCAGGCTGCGCAGCTTGGGCCAGGAGATCTGCCGGTCGCCGGGGATGAGGGCGAAGAGGAAGCTGCCGTCCTTGTGCTTCACCACGAGGGACTTCACGATGTCCGCCGGGCTGATGCCAAGGATCGCGGCGGCCTCCTCGAGGCTGTGGGCAGCCAGCCGCTCCACGAGCTGGACGTCCAGCCCGCGCGCGGCGGCATCGGCAAGGAAACGCTCCCTGCCGCTGCCGCCGTCGCCCGCCATCAGTCGCGGTACAGCAGCAGGGCCTCGCCCTGGCCGCCGCCTCCGCAGAGGGAAACGGCCGCCTTGCCCTTTCCGCGCCGCTTCAGCTCATGTGCCGCGTGGAGGGCCAGCCGCGCACCGGAGGCGCCGATCGGGTGGCCCAGCGCGATGGCGCCGCCGTGGATGTTGGTCTGTTCCAGCGGGTAGTCCAGATCCTTCAGGGACTGCACCGCCACCGAACCGAAAGCCTCGTTGATCTCGATGAAGTCCAGGTCAGCGGTGCTCCAGCCGGCCCGCTCCAGGGCTTTCAGGATGGCGTTGGAGGGCTGGGAGTGCAGGGAATTGTCCGGTCCGGCCACCTGCCCCGGCTTGCCCACGACCGCCAGGTACTCCAGGCCGTTCTCCTCCGCGAACTTGCGGGAGGTCAGCACCAGTGCGGAGGCGCCGTCGGACAGGGGAGAGGAGTTGCCTGCCGTGATGGTGCCGTCGGTGACGAAGGCGGCGCGCAGGCCGGCGAGGGACTCGACAGTGGCATCGGGCCGGACGCCCTCATCGGTGGAAACCACCAGCGGATCGCCCTTGCGCTGCTTGACGCTGATCGGTGAGATCTCGTCGTCGAAAACGCCGTTCTTCGAGGCGATCGCCGCACGCTGGTGGGAGTGCGCGGCCACGTTGTCCTGGGCGGTCCGGTCGATGCCGAGCGTCAGGTTCTTGGACTCGGTGGACAGGCCCATGGACTGGCCGTCGAAGGCGTCGGTGAGGCCGTCGTGGGCCGCCACATCCAGGGCCTGGACGGTGCCGTAGTTCCAGCCCTGGCGCGAGCCGGGGAGGACGTGGGGTGCCCGCGTCATGGATTCCTGGCCACCGGCGACGACGACGGTAGCGTCGCCGGCGCGGATAAGCCGCGCCGCGTCGATGACTGCGGTCAGCCCGGAAAGGCAGACCTTGTTGATGGTCACCGTGGGGACGTTCCAGCCGATGCCGGCGCCGATGGCGCTCTGGCGCGCAGGGTTCTGGCCCGCTCCCGCCTGCAGGACCTGCCCCATGATGACGGCGTCCACCTGGTCAGCTTCCAGTCCACTTGCCGCGATGGCCGCCTTGATGGCGTGCGCCCCGAGTTCGACGGCGGTGAAGCTCGCCAGTTGCCCGTTCAGCCGGCCCTGCGGGGTGCGCGCGCCGGACAGGATGACAACATCGCCGTTGTCCGCGGAATTAGTCATGGTAATTTTCTTCCGTTCTTTGGTCGATGGTTGGCCTAAGGGTATCGTGAGCCCGGTCACCTATCCATTCAACGCTGGGAAGGCGGAAGGCATTCCGGATAGGTGCCCGCAGCAACAGTGCTTGCATTCTGCTGACAAGTGGGGTAGACACGCGTATGGTTTTGCCGTATCGTAGATATTTGCGTCTTCCCTGTTTACCTTCAGCCTTCATATAGCGGTGGGCTTAGCCTGTTAGCCGTTCCATCAATGTGCCGTGAACAACGTCACCAGCATGGGCGGAACCAGGTTCCGGGTCATATAGCGGAACCGGATGGTCGCACTGCGGAGTCACTTCGCAGGGTGAAAAGCGGGGGAGATCTGAAAACGCCTGAAGGTCTGTGGAAGGATCCCTCTTGGTCGCCTCGAGCACCTCTAATGAAAACAACGCTACCGCTATCAATGCCGAAAGCACCGACGGTGCGACTCGCCGGCTCTCATTCGCAAAGATTCACGAACCTCTTGACGTTCCGAATCTGCTTGCCCTGCAGACGGACAGCTTCGACTGGCTGGTCGGAAATGAACGCTGGCAGGCCCGCGTTGCGAAGGCTGTCGAAGAAGGCGACCTGAGCGTCGCCACCACCTCCGGTCTTTCCGACATCTTCGAAGAGATCTCCCCGATTGAGGACTTCCAGGGCACCATGTCCCTGAGCTTCTCCGATCCGGAGTTCGCTGACCCCAAGTACACCATGGCTGAGTGCAAGGACCGGGACGCCACGTACTCGGCACCGCTGTACGTCAAGGCCGAATTCATGAACAACAACACGGGCGAAATCAAGCAGCAGACCGTGTTCATGGGTGACTTCCCGCTGATGACCGAGAAGGGCACCTTCGTCGTCAACGGCACCGAGCGTGTCGTCGTTTCCCAGCTGGTCCGTTCCCCGGGCGCTTACTTCGAGCGTGCCGCCGACAAGACCAGCGACAAGGACATCTTTACCGCAAAGATCATTCCGTCCCGCGGCGCCTGGTTCGAGCTCGAGATCGACAAGCGCGACCAGGTCGGCGTACGCCTCGACCGCAAGCGCAAGCAGTCGGTCACGGTGCTGCTGAAGGCCCTCGGCTGGACCGAAGGCCAGATCCTTGAGGAGTTCGGCCAGTACGACTCCATGCGTGCCACGCTGGAGAAGGACGCCACCGAAACCCGCGAAGACGCCCTGCTGGACATCTACCGCAAGCTGCGTCCGGGCGAGCCGCCCACAGTCGAGGCTGCCCAGTCCCTGCTGGACAACCTGTACTTCAACTCCAAGCGCTACGATCTGGCCAAGGTTGGCCGCTACAAGATCAACCGCAAGCTTGGCATCGACCGCTCCCTTGGCGACAAGGAAGCTTCGGTCCTGCACGTTGAAGACATCGTCGCCATGATCAAGTTCCTCGTCGCGCTGCACGCCGGCGAGAAGACCATCATGGGCAAGCGCGACGGCGAAGACCACGAGCTGCGCGTCGAGATCGACGACATCGACCACTTCGGCAACCGCCGCATCCGCGCCGTCGGCGAGCTCATCGAGAACCAGGTCCGCACCGGCCTGTCCCGCATGGAGCGCGTCGTCCGCGAACGCATGACCACGCAGGACGTCGAGGCCATCACGCCGCAGACCCTGATCAACATCCGTCCCGTGGTGGCAGCCATCAAGGAGTTCTTCGGAACCTCCCAGCTGTCCCAGTTCATGGACCAGAACAACCCGCTCTCGGGTCTGACCCACAAGCGCCGCCTGTCCGCGCTGGGCCCGGGCGGTCTGTCCCGTGACCGCGCCGGCATGGAAGTCCGGGACGTCCACCCGTCCCACTACGGACGTATGTGCCCCATCGAAACCCCTGAAGGCCCGAACATTGGTCTGATCGGTTCGCTGGCGTCCTACGGCCGCATCAACCCGTTCGGCTTCATCGAGACGCCGTACCGCCTGGTCAAGGACGGCGTCGTTTCCGACGACGTCCAGTACCTGACGGCCGACGACGAGGCAGAGGTCCTGATCGCCCAGGCCAACGCCCCGCTCGACGAGAACAAGCGCTTCGCTGAAGAGACCGTCCTGGTCCGTGCCCGTGGTGGTGGAGGCGAGCCCGTGCTCGTTCCCGCTGAGGATGTCCAGTTCATGGACGTTTCCCCGCGCCAGATGGTGTCCGTGGCAACCGCCCTGATTCCGTTCCTCGAGCACGACGACGCCAACCGCGCACTCATGGGTGCCAACATGCAGCGCCAGGCTGTGCCGCTGGTCCGTTCCGAGGCCCCGTTCGTGGGTACCGGCATGGAACGTGCCGCCGCCGTCGACGCCGGTGACGTTGTCATCGCGAAGAAGCCCGGTGTGGTCACCGAGGTTTCCGCCGAACTCGTTGTCATGCTCAACGACGACGGCACGGAGACCAACTACCGCATCAACAAGTTCGCCCGCTCCAACCAGGGCAACTGCTACAACCACCGCGTTCTGGTGAACGAAGGCCAGCGCCTGGAAGTTGGCGGCATCATCGCCGACGGCCCGGCAACGGACCAGGGCGAGCTCGCCCTCGGTAAGAACCTCCTCGTGGCATTCATGTCATGGGAAGGCCACAACTTCGAGGATGCCATCATCCTGTCCCAGCGCATCGTGGCAGAGGACGTCCTTTCCTCCATCCACATCGAGGAGCACGAGATCGATGCCCGCGACACCAAGCTCGGTGCCGAGGAAATCACCCGTGACATCCCCAACGTGTCCGAGGAAGTCCTGGCCGGCCTGGACGAGCGTGGCATCATCCACATCGGTGCCGAGGTTGAAGCCGGCGACATCCTGGTCGGAAAGGTCACCCCGAAGGGTGAAACCGAACTGACCCCGGAAGAGCGCCTGCTCCGCGCCATCTTCGGTGAGAAGTCCCGCGAAGTCCGTGACACCTCCCTGAAGGTTCCGCACGGCGAGTCCGGCACGGTCATCGGCGTGCGCGTCTTCGACCGCGACAACGACGACGAGCTGCCCCCCGGCGTCAACCAGCTGGTCCGCGTCTACGTGGCTGCCAAGCGCAAGATCACCGACGGCGACAAGCTCGCAGGCCGCCACGGCAACAAGGGTGTTATCTCCAAGATCCTCCCGGTCGAGGACATGCCCTTCCTTGCCGACGGTACCCCGGTGGACATCGTCCTGAACCCGCTGGGTGTTCCGGGCCGTATGAACGTCGGCCAGGTGCTGGAAACGCACCTCGGCTGGGTTGCCAAGACGGGCTGGAAGATCGAAGGCGAGCCGGAGTGGGCCAAGCAGCTGCCGAACCTGCCGCGCGAGAGTGGCCAGACCACTGTTGCAACGCCGGTGTTCGACGGCGCCCGCGAAGAGGAAATCACCGGGCTGCTGGACTCCACCAACGTGACCCGCGACGGTGACCGCCTGATCGACTCCTCGGGCAAGACGCGCCTGTTCGACGGCCGCTCCGGCGAGCCGTTCCCGGACCCGATCTCGGTCGGCTACATGTACATCCTGAAGCTCCACCACCTGGTGGACGACAAGATCCACGCCCGCTCCACCGGCCCGTACTCCATGATCACGCAGCAGCCGCTGGGTGGTAAGGCACAGTTCGGTGGCCAGCGCTTCGGTGAAATGGAAGTGTGGGCGCTCGAAGCCTACGGCGCCGCCTACACGCTCCAGGAACTGCTCACGATCAAGTCCGATGACATCCACGGCCGCGTGAAGGTCTACGAGGCGATCGTCAAGGGCGAGAACATCCCCGAGCCGGGCGTTCCCGAATCCTTCAAGGTGTTGATCAAGGAAATGCAGTCGCTGTGCCTGAACGTGGAAGTTCTTTCCACCGACGGAACCACGATTGAAATGCGTGACTCTGATGACGCAGTCTTCACGGCTGCGGAAGAACTGGGCATCGATCTGTCTCGTGCAGAGCCCAGCTCCGTAGAAGAGGTCTAAGGATTACGACCAGGGAAAGGACACGGCCCCGCCGCACTGTCCTTTCCCTGGGCCTCACCTTCTTCTCACCCCGCAACCAAGACTTCAGAATTTAGAGAACAAGAGAGAACAGGGACCATATGTCCAGCGAATCCTCCTTCGGCCTCATGCAGATCGGCCTCGCCACCGCGGAAGACATCCGCGGCTGGTCATACGGCGAGGTTAAGAAGCCGGAAACCATCAACTACCGCACGCTCAAGCCCGAGAAGGACGGCCTCTTCTGCGAGAAGATCTTCGGCCCGTCCCGTGACTGGGAATGCTACTGCGGCAAGTACAAGCGCGTGCGCTTCAAGGGCATCATCTGTGAGCGGTGTGGCGTTGAAGTCACCCGCGCCAAGGTACGCCGTGAGCGCATGGGCCACATCGAACTGGCTGCTCCCGTAACCCACATCTGGTACTTCAAGGGTGTTCCGTCCCGCCTGGGCTACCTCCTTGACCTGGCTCCGAAGGACCTCGAAAAGGTCATCTACTTCGCTGCCTACATGATCACCAGCGTTGACGAAGAGAACCGCCACGCGGAACTGCCCAACCTGCAGGTTGAGCACGACGTCGAGAAGAAGCAGCTGATCGACAACCGCGACTCCGACATCGCCGCGATCGCCCGCGACCTCGAGAACGAGCTTGCCCGTCTTGAGGGTGAGGGTGCCAAGGCTGCCGACAAGAAGAAGGCACGCGACTCCGCTGACCGCCAGATGGCGAACGTCCGCAAGCGCGCCGACGCCGAGATCGAGCGCCTCGAGCAGGTCTGGGACCGCTTCAAGAACCTCAAGGTCGCCGACCTCGAAGGTGACGAGGGCCTGTACCGCGAACTGCGTGACCGCTACGGCATGTACTTCGAAGGCTCCATGGGTGCCGAAGCCATCAAGAAGCGCCTTGAGAACTTCGACATGCAGGCCGAGTCCGACAACCTGCGCGACGTCATCGCCAACGGCAAGGGCCAGCGCAAGACCCGCGCCCTGAAGCGCCTGAAGGTGGTCAACGCGTTCCTGACCACCAACAACAGCCCGCTCGGCATGGTGCTGGACGCCGTCCCGGTGATCCCGCCGGAACTGCGCCCGATGGTCCAGCTCGACGGTGGCCGCTTCGCGACCTCCGACCTCAACGACCTCTACCGCCGCGTGATCAACCGCAACAACCGGCTCAAGCGACTGCTTGACCTGGGTGCTCCGGAGATCATCGTCAACAACGAGAAGCGCATGCTTCAGGAAGCTGTTGACAGCCTCTTCGACAACGGCCGCCGCGGCCGTCCGGTCACGGGTCCGGGCAACCGTCCGCTGAAGTCCCTGAGCGACATGCTCAAGGGCAAGCAGGGCCGTTTCCGCCAGAACCTGCTCGGCAAGCGCGTCGACTACTCGGGCCGTTCGGTCATCGTCGTCGGCCCGCAGCTGAAGCTGCACCAGTGCGGCCTGCCCAAGCAGATGGCCCTGGAGCTCTTCAAGCCGTTCGTGATGAAGCGCCTGGTTGACCTCAACCACGCCCAGAACATCAAGTCGGCCAAGCGCATGGTGGAGCGTTACCGTCCGCAGGTCTGGGACGTGCTCGAAGAGATCATCACCGAACACCCGGTGCTGCTCAACCGTGCACCTACCCTGCACCGCCTCGGTATCCAGGCATTCGAGCCGCAGCTTGTTGAAGGCAAGGCCATCCAGCTCCACCCGCTGGTTTGTGGCGCGTTCAACGCTGACTTCGACGGCGACCAGATGGCAGTCCACCTGCCGCTGAGCCCCGAAGCCCAGGCTGAGGCCCGCATCCTGATGCTGTCCTCCAACAACATCCTGAAGCCGTCCGACGGCCGCCCGGTCACCCTGCCTTCGCAGGATATGATCATCGGCCTCTACCACCTGACCACCAAGCGTGTCGGATCAGCTGGTGAAGGACGCGTCTTCGGCTCGGTGTCCGAGGCCATCATGGCGTTCGACGCACACGAACTGCACCTGAACTCCCAGGTCAAGATCCGTCTCGAGGGCTTCGTTCCTTACGCCGGCTGGGAAGCTCCGGAAGGCTGGGAGCCGGGTCAGCCCGCACTGGTGGACACCTCCCTGGGCCAGGTCCTCTTCAACGAGACCCTGCCCGAGGACTACCCGTGGGTTGAGGCTGTTGCCGACAAGGGCGAGCTGTCCCGCATCGTCAACGACCTCGCGGAGCGCTACCCGAAGGTTGTCACCGCCGCAACGCTGGACAACCTGAAGGACGCCGGTTTCTACTGGGCCACCCGCTCGGGCGTCACCGTCGCCATCTCCGACATCGAGGTTCCGGACGCCAAGCCGGCCATCCTTGCCGGTTACGAGGAGCGCGCCGCCAAGATCCAGGGCCAGTACGACAAGGGCCTGATCGACGACGACGAGCGCCGCCAGGAACTGATCGAGATCTGGAACAAGGCGACCAACGAAATCGCCCAGGTCATGCGCGACAGCCTGTCCCCGATGAACACCATCAACCGCATGGTGTCCTCCGGTGCACGTGGTAACTGGATGCAGGTCCGCCAGATCGCGGGTATCCGTGGCCTGGTGGCCAACCCGAAGGGTGAAATCATCCCGCGTCCGATCAAGTCCTCCTACCGTGAGGGCCTGTCGGTGCTGGAATACTTCATCGCGACGCACGGTGCACGTAAGGGTCTGGCCGATACCGCCCTGCGTACCGCCAACTCGGGTTACCTGACCCGTCGTCTGGTGGACGTTTCGCAGGACGTCATCGTCCGTGAAGAGGACTGCGGCACCGAGCGCGGCCTTGTCACGCCGATCGCCGTGGTTGACGCCAACGGCGAGCTGACCCTGGACGAGAACGTCGAGAACAGCGCCTACGCCCGTACGCTGGCCGTGGACGTCGTCGACTCCAAGGGCAATGTCCTGGCTCCGGCCGGCACCGACTGCGGTGACGTCGTGATCGCTGAGCTGTTCGCAGCCGGCATCACCGAGGTCAAGGTCCGCTCCGTGCTCACCTGTGAGTCCAGCGTCGGAACCTGTGCCCTGTGCTACGGCCGTTCGCTGGCCACCGGCAAGACCGTGGACATCGGTGAAGCTGTGGGCATCATCGCTGCACAGTCCATCGGTGAACCCGGTACGCAGCTGACCATGCGTACGTTCCACACCGGTGGTGCTGTTTCCGCCAGCGGTGGCGACGACATCACCCAGGGTCTGCCCCGTATCCAGGAGCTCTTCGAAGCCCGTACCCCGAAGGGTGTGGCGCCGATTGCGGAAGCAGCCGGCCGCGTCACCATCGAGGAATCCGAGCGCCAGATGCGCCTGGTGATCACTCCGGACGACGGTTCCGAAGAGATCGCCTACCCCGTCTTGCGCCGGTCGCGCCTGCTGATCGAGGACGGCCAGCACGTGTCGGTGGGCCAGAAGCTCATCAACGGTCCGGTCGACCCTAAGCAGGTCCTGCGCATCATGGGTCCGCGTGCCGCTCAGAAGTTCCTCGTGGACGAAGTGCAGGGCGTGTACCGCAGCCAGGGCATTGGCATCCACGACAAGCACGTGGAAGTCATCGTCCGCCAGATGCTGCGCCGCGTCACGGTCATCGAATCCGGCGACTCCGACCTGCTCCCCGGTGAGCTGGCAGAGCGCGCCCGGTTCGAGGACGCCAACCGCCGTGTTGTATCCGAGGGCAAGACTCCGGCTTCCGGACGTCCCGAGCTCATGGGTATCACCAAGGCGTCGCTGGCCACCGAGTCCTGGCTGTCGGCCGCTTCCTTCCAGGAGACCACCCGCGTCCTCACGCAGGCGGCCATGGAAGGCAAGAGCGACCCGCTGCTCGGCCTCAAGGAGAACGTCATCATCGGTAAGCTGATCCCCGCCGGCACGGGCCTCCCGCGCTACACGGAGATCACGGTGGAGCCGACTGAAGAAGCAAAGGCCAACCTGTTCACCGGCCCGAGCGCGTTCAGCGACTTCTCCTACGACACGCTGGGCGGCGACGGGGCTCCTGAGTTCCACGCTATCCCGCTGGATGACTACGACCTGGGCAACGACTTCCGCTGACCAGTAGTCGCCAGACAAATGAAGGACCCCGCACTTACTCAGTGCGGGGTCCTTCCCCGTTGCATCCCGGACCCTTGCGCCCTACACCCGATTAAGGCTCTAGATCAAGCCATGCTAGACTTTGTGTAATTGTTCTGTGTGGCAGTGGATGAAGGCCGCCGCAGCATCATTTTGGTTTTGTTCTCATGGTGCTGGGTGGAGCCTGTTTCCGGGTTGCGGGCAACGTGCGCAACGAATGCCGCACTTTTGCACGCCCATCTGGTTTCCCGCCTAGGCCGCAAGGACAACGCCAAAGCTTTCACGCACACACAGGCCTATGCCTGGCGCGGGGGCAGAGATCAAACCAACGGAGAACACGAAAGTGCCTACGATTAACCAGCTGGTCCGCAAGGGCCGCACGCCGAAGGTCTCCAAGACCAAGGCTCCCGCGCTTAAGGGCAGCCCGATGCGCCGCGGTGTTTGCACCCGCGTTTACACCACCACCCCGAAGAAGCCGAACTCGGCTCTGCGTAAGGTTGCACGTGTGCGCCTCAACGGTGGCATTGAAGTTACCGCCTACATCCCCGGTGTTGGCCACAACCTCCAGGAGCACTCCATTGTGCTCGTTCGTGGTGGTCGTGTGAAGGACCTCCCCGGTGTCCGCTACAAGATCGTCCGCGGTGCCCTCGATACCCAGGGTGTCAAGAACCGTAAGCAGGCACGCAGCCGCTACGGCGCAAAGATGGAGAAGAAGTAATATGCCTCGCAAGGGTCCGGCCCCCAAGCGGCCGCTCGTATCAGATCCCGTCTACGGCTCCCCGCTGGTTACCCAGCTGATCAACAAGGTGCTGGTTGACGGCAAGAAGTCCACCGCCGAGCGCATTGTTTACGGTGCCCTCGAAGGTGCTCGCGCCAAGTCCGGCGGCGACCCCGTTGCAGCCCTCAAGAAGGCCATGGACAACGTCAAGCCTTCCCTCGAGGTCCGCTCCCGCCGTGTCGGTGGCGCCACCTACCAGGTTCCGGTTGAGGTTAAGCCGGGTCGCTCCACCGCCCTCGCCCTGCGTTGGCTGGTCGGCTACTCCAAGGCCCGCCGCGAAAAGACGATGACCGAGCGCCTCCAGAACGAAATCCTGGATGCCTCGAACGGTCTCGGTGCCGCTGTGAAGCGTCGCGAAGACACCCACAAGATGGCCGAGTCCAACAAGGCCTTCGCCCACTACCGCTGGTAAAACTTCCCGTACGCCGCCGGCTCAACCGAGCCGGCGGCGAACGCGTAGTCCATCCGAAAGGGAGACACCGTGGCACAGGACGTGCTTACAGACCTTAGTAAGGTCCGCAACATCGGCATCATGGCCCACATTGATGCCGGCAAGACCACCACCACCGAGCGCATCCTGTTCTACACAGGTGTGAACCACAAGATTGGCGAAACGCACGACGGCGCTTCGACCACTGACTGGATGGAACAGGAAAAGGAACGCGGCATCACCATCACGTCTGCCGCCGTGACCTGCTTCTGGGAAAACAACCAGATCAACATCATCGACACCCCCGGCCACGTGGACTTCACGGTTGAGGTTGAGCGCTCCCTGCGCGTCCTCGACGGTGCCGTTGCCGTCTTCGATGGCAAGGAAGGCGTTGAGCCGCAGTCTGAGACCGTTTGGCGCCAGGCTGACAAGTACAACGTTCCGCGTATCTGCTTCGTCAACAAGATGGACAAGCTCGGCGCTGACTTCTACTTCACCGTAGACACCATCATCAGCCGCCTGGGTGCCAAGCCGCTGGTCATGCAGCTGCCCATCGGTGCCGAGAACGACTTCATCGGCGTCGTGGACCTGCTCTACATGCGCGCTCTGGTGTGGCCCGGCGATGCCAAGGGTGACGTGACCATGGGTGCCAAGTACGAGATCCAGGAGATCCCGGCTGACCTCCAGGCCAAGGCCGAGGAATACCGTGCCGCCCTCGTGGAGACCGTTGCCGAGTCCTCCGAGGAACTCATGGAGAAGTACCTCGAAGGCGAAGAGCTCAGCATCGACGAGCTCAAGGCCGGCATCCGCAAGATGACCATCAACTCCGAGCTGTACCCGGTCTTCTGTGGCTCCGCCTTCAAGAACCGCGGTGTCCAGCCGATGCTTGACGCCGTCGTCGACTACCTGCCGAACCCGCTCGACGTTCCTCCGATGATCGGTCACGACCCGAAGGACGAAGAGAAGGAACTGACCCGCAAGCCGTCCGCCGAAGAGCCCTTCTCCGCTCTCGCGTTCAAGATTGCGGCCCACCCGTTCTTCGGCCAGCTCACCTTCGTCCGCGTGTACTCCGGTCACGTGGAATCCGGCGCCCAGGTGGTCAACTCCACCAAGGGCAAGAAGGAGCGCATCGGCAAGCTGTTCCAGATGCACGCCAACAAGGAAATGCCCGTCGAGGCAGCCACCGCCGGCCACATCTACGCAGCCATCGGTCTGAAGGACACCACCACCGGCGACACCCTGTGTGACGCCAGCAACCAGATCGTGCTCGAGTCCATGAGCTTCCCGGAGCCCGTGATCTCTGTTGCCATCGAGCCGAACACCAAGGGTGACCAGGAGAAGCTCTCCACGGCCATCCAGAAGCTCTCCGCTGAGGACCCGACCTTCCAGGTCTCCCTCAACGAAGACACCGGCCAGACCATCATCGCCGGCATGGGCGAGCTCCACCTGGACATCCTGGTGGACCGCATGCGCCGCGAATTCAAGGTCGAGGCCAACGTTGGCAAGCCGCAGGTTGCCTACCGCGAAACCATCAAGCGTGCCGTGGAGCGCCACGACTACACGCACAAGAAGCAGACCGGTGGTTCTGGCCAGTTCGCAAAGGTCCAGATCGCCATCGAACCGCTGGACACCGCGGAAGGCGAGCTGTACGAGTTCGAGAACAAGGTCACCGGTGGCCGCGTTCCGCGCGAGTACATCCCGTCGGTTGACGCCGGTATCCAGGATGCGCTGAACGACGGCGTCCTGGCTGGTTACCCGGTTGTCGGCATCAAGGCAACGCTGATTGACGGCGCGTACCACGATGTTGACTCCTCGGAAATGGCCTTCAAGATCGCCGGCCGGATGGCTTTCAAGGAAGCCGCACGCAAGGCGAACCCTGTTCTGCTCGAACCGCTGATGGATGTCGAGGTCCGCACCCCTGAGGAATACATGGGTGACGTTATCGGTGACCTCAACTCCCGCCGTGGCCAGATGCAGTCCATGGAAGACGCAGCAGGTGTCAAGGTTGTCCGCGCGCACGTCCCGCTGTCCGGCATGTTCGGCTACATCGGTGACCTGCGCTCCAAGACCCAGGGCCGCGCTGTTTACTCCATGACGTTCAACAGCTACGCCGAGGTCCCGAAGGCAGTTGCCGACGAGATCATCCAGAAGTCCCGCGGCGAGTAGTCCCCAGGACTGTCCACGCGACAAGCTGCGAAAAACCGGGTGGGTTTCCCCTGCGGAACACACCCAGTGCGGATGGCCGGGACATTGGTTCCGGCCGGGTTCCGGCCATCAGCACGAACAGGCTCTAGGCACTAGTATTAGTTCCTGAATCTGCAATTTCATCAATCCAAAGCCCCCAGATAGACTTACTGGAGTTTCTGCCGCGATAAGCGCGGTCGAAGGTAAGCCATTTGAAAAACGTTCTAGGAGGAACCTGTGGCAAAGGCAAAGTTCGAGCGGACTAAGCCGCACGTTAACATCGGTACCATCGGTCACGTTGACCACGGTAAGACGACGTTGACGGCCGCCATTTCCAAGGTGCTGTACGACAAGTACCCGACTCTCAACGAGAAGCGTGACTTCGCGTCGATCGACTCTGCTCCGGAAGAGCGTCAGCGCGGCATTACCATCAACATCTCCCACGTTGAGTACCAGACCGAGAAGCGCCACTACGCACACGTAGACGCTCCGGGTCACGCTGACTACATCAAGAACATGATCACCGGTGCTGCCCAGATGGACGGCGCAATCCTCGTGGTTGCCGCTACTGACGGCCCGATGGCTCAGACCCGCGAGCACGTTCTGCTCGCCCGCCAGGTTGGTGTTCCCTACCTGCTGGTCGCGCTGAACAAGGCAGACATGGTTGAGGACGAGGAACTCCTCGACCTCGTCGAAATGGAAGTTCGTGAGCTCCTGAGCTCGCAGGGCTTCGACGGCGACGACGCCCCGGTTATCCGCGTTTCCGGCCTGAAGGCCCTGGAAGGCGACCCGGAGTGGGTCAAGTCCGTTGAGGACCTGATGGCTGCTGTCGACGAGTCCGTTCCGGACCCCGTACGTGACCGCGACAAGCCGTTCCTGATGCCGATCGAAGACGTCTTCACCATCACCGGCCGTGGCACCGTTGTGACGGGCCGCGCCGAGCGCGGTACCCTCGCCATCAACTCCGAGGTCGAGATCGTCGGTATCCGCCCGGTCCAGAAGACCACCGTTACCGGTATCGAGATGTTCCACAAGCAGCTCGACGAAGCATGGGCCGGCGAGAACTGTGGCCTGCTGCTCCGCGGTCTGAAGCGCGACGACGTCGAGCGTGGCCAGGTTGTCGTCAAGCCGGGTTCCATCACCCCGCACACCGACTTCGAGGCCAACGTCTACATCCTGTCCAAGGACGAAGGCGGACGTCACAATCCGTTCTACTCGAACTACCGCCCGCAGTTCTACTTCCGTACCACGGACGTGACCGGCGTTATCACCCTGCCGGAAGGCACCGAAATGGTTATGCCCGGTGACAACACCGAGATGACCGTTGCGCTGATCCAGCCGATCGCTATGGAAGAGGGCCTCGGCTTCGCTATCCGTGAAGGCGGCCGCACCGTTGGTTCGGGACGTGTCACCAAGATCATCAAGTAACTCTTGCTGATCGCAGGCCTAACAGCCTGATCTTCGAAAACAGCCCCGCTGCTTCTGGCAGCGGGGCTGTTTTTGTATCAGTGCATCCGCACTGCGGGCAGCGGGCCGCCCCTGATAAGGTGAGGGCTCACGAACGGTTCGTGGCTAAGAGGGAGCATCATGGGTTGGCTTATTTTCCTGCTGGTGGTTGTCGCCGTTGTGGTGGGCGTTTTTTGGGTGAAGAAGAACTTCCGCCACGAGATTGAGCGCGCCAAGCGCATCAACCGCGCCAACAAGAACCAGTAAACGCGCCTCCTGCTATTTAGGCTGCGCCGGTTCGCGCCCGGCAGATTGCCTGCAGCCAGTAGAACGACTTCTTCGGCGTCCGCTTGAGCGTTTCGAAGTCCACATGCACCAGGCCGAAGCGCTGTGAATACCCGGCGGCCCACTCGAAGTTGTCCATGAACGTCCAGACGAAGTAGCCCAGCAGATCCACGTCGTGCGCGATGCCGCCGGGCGCCGTTGAGCTGACCGCCTGGCCTAGATGGTCTGCCAGGTACGCGATCCGCCGCGAGTCCGCGAGGGGTCCGGCCACGTGTTCGGGCTCAGGAAAGCTTGCGCCGCTCTCGGTGATGTACACCGGCGGCAGGGCTGGCCCGTACCTGTCCTTGAGTTCGCGCAGCAGAATGCCCAGATGTTCCGGCGCCACCGGCCAGCCGAACCCGGTGGTGGAATATTCCGGGAAAGCGGCCAGGTGGAATGGTAGCCGGGACATGGCTTCCGCGTTGCCGGTTGGCGTACTTGGCGGCCCCTGTCCCGCGGCCACCCGGACAGGGTAGTAGTAGTTCACCCCGTAGAAGTCGATGGGCTGGCTGATCAGGCGGAGGTCGTCGTCGGACGTCCGGGACAAAAACCTGAACCACGGGCGCGCAGCAAGCGGGGGATCCGGGTAACGGCCCAACAGGATGGGGTCTGCATAAATCCGGTTGAGGACAAGGTCGAAGACCCTGGCCAGCAGCCTGTCGGCCAGCCGCCGCGTGGCGGGGCGGACGGGGGAGTGCAGGTTGGTGACGCCAATGGACCCGGTGACCCCGGCGGCCCGGAGGGCCTGGACCGCGAGCCCGTGGCCGAGCAGCTGGTGATGGACCGAGGGCAGTGCGTTGAACAGCAGGTCGCGGCCGGGTGCATGGACACCGAGGGCGTAGCCGTTCAGGGTGACGGAGACGGGCTCGTTGAGCGTGACCCACTGCGCCACCCTATCGCCGAGCCGGTGTCCGGCGGCCGCCGCGTACTCCGCGAAACGTTCCGCGGTGGCCCGGTTCATCCAGCCGCCGGCATGCTCCAAAGGCAGGGGAGTGTCCCAGTGGTAGAGCGTGGCCATGGGGGAGATGCCGGCCGCCAGCAGCAGGTCCACCAGCCGGTCGTAGAAGTCCAGGCCGCGTGGGTTGGCTGAGCCGCGGCCCTCCGGCTGGACCCGCGGCCACGCGATCGAGAACCGGTATGAGTCGATGCCGAGCTCGCGCATGAGGGCAACGTCCTCCGGCACACGGTTATAGTGGTCACAGGCCACCGCCGGCGAATTCCCGTCACGGATGCTGCCCGGCTTGGCCGCAAAGGCATCCCACCCCGACGGGCCGCGGCCGTCCGCCGCGAGCGCGCCCTCGATCTGGAAGGCGGCCGCGGCAACGCCCAGGGTGAAGTCCGGCCGCAGGCGCCCGGCAAGCTCCCGGACTGCGTCGTCGTTGACTGCGGGGCCGCCGGCCTCGTTTCCGGTGGCGGCATTCTGCACGGCCATTCACCCATCATCCAACCGCCAAAGGCGGGCGGCAATGGGCGCGGTGGACCGCTGGGAGGGCGGGGCAGGAGGGCCGCGAGGGCCCGATTCGCATCCTCGCACAATTTCCGGCATACTAGATGAGTTGTTCAAGCGCTTCTTCGCGTCCCGATCCGGATAATGCCGGGTGCCAGGGTCCAGGCTGAAGCCCAAACATAACCCAATCCCCCTTGAGGAACTGCGGGCTTGTGCGTTCTGCACAGCGCGACACGCCCGACCGCGGGGGTCGGGTGCGCCGGCAGGTTGAGGAACCCGGATTCATCCGGATTCAGCTTGTGCGGCGGGTGGTGGTTACGACCTCAAATGCTTCGGCAGCCATACAACACGCAAGTAAACAGAGCAGCACTTACTGAAAGAGAGTCAGGCGACATGGCGGGACAAAAAATCCGCATCCGGCTGAAGTCATACGACCACGAGGTCATTGACGTTTCAGCCCGGAAGATCGTTGAGACGGTCACGCGCGCAGGCGCAACGGTAGTCGGCCCGGTGCCGCTGCCCACGGAGAAGAACGTGTACTGCGTTATCCGCTCTCCGCACAAGTACAAGGACAGCCGCGAGCACTTTGAAATGCGCACGCACAAGCGTCTGATCGACATCATCGACCCCACGCCCAAGGCTGTTGACTCGCTCATGCGTCTCGACCTGCCGGCCGACGTGAACATCGAAATCAAGCTGTAGGGAGGTGCTGAGAGACTATGACCGCAACCCGTAACGTAAAGGGCCTGCTGGGCACGAAGCTCGGCATGACCCAGGTCTGGGACGAGAACAACAAGCTCATCCCCGTCACTGTTGTCCAGGCTGACTCCAACGTCATCACCCAGCTGCGCAACGCAGAGACCGATGGCTACGTCGCCGTTCAGATCGGCTACGGCCAGATCGATCCCCGCAAGGTCACCAAGCCGCTGGCTGGTCACTTTGAAAAGGCAGGCGTCACGCCTCGCCGCCACGTCGTCGAACTGCGCACCGCAGATGCTGACTCTTACGAGCTGGGCCAGGAGCTTTCTGTTGAGCTCTTCGAAGCCGGCCAGAAGATCGACGTCATCGGCACCACCAAGGGTAAGGGCTTCGCCGGTGTTATGAAGCGTCACGGCTTCTCCGGTGTTGGCGCCTCCCACGGTGCCCACAAGAACCACCGTAAGCCCGGTTCAATCGGTGGCGCATCCACCCCGAGCCGCGTCTTCAAGGGCATGAGAATGGCCGGCCGCATGGGCGCCGTTCGTCACACCACGCTGAACCTCACCGTTCACGCGGTTGACGTCGAGAAGTCGCTGCTCCTGATCAAGGGCGCCGTTCCGGGTGCCCGCGGCCAGGTCGTATTCGTACGCACCGCCGTGAAGGGAGCCTAGTTCAATGGCTAACACTGTCAAGGTTGACCTGCCTGCAGAGATCTTCGACGTTCAGACCAACGTGCCGCTGCTGCACCAGGTCGTCGTTGCCCAGCTCGCTGCTGCTCGCCAGGGTACCCACAAGACCAAGACCCGCGCCGAGGTTTCCGGTGCAGGCCGCAAGCCGTTCAAGCAGAAGGGCACCGGCCGCGCCCGTCAGGGTTCCATCCGTGCTCCGCACATGACCGGCGGTGGCATCGTCCACGGGCCCACCCCGCGTGACTACGCCCAGCGGACCCCCAAGAAGATGATTGCTGCTGCACTGCGCGGCGCTCTCTCTGACCGCGCCCGCAACGGCCGCGTCCACGTCGTGTCTGAACTGGTTGCCGGCGACAAGCCGTCCTCCAAGGCAGCACTGGCAACCCTGCGCGGAGTTTCCGAGCGCAAGAACCTGCTGGTCGTCATCGAGCGCGCCAACGACGTTGCTGCACTGTCCGTGCGCAACCTCGCGGAAGTTCACGTCCTGTACGTGGACCAGCTGAACACCTACGACGTCCTCATTTCCGACGACGTAGTCTTCACTCAGGCTGCCTACGAAGCATTCGTTGCTGACAAGGCTGCAAAGAACCAGGAGGATGCCAAGTGAGCGCAGCCACCATCAAGGACCCGCGCGACGTCGTGCTTGCACCCGTCGTTTCGGAAAAGAGCTACGGCCTGATCGACGAGGGCAAGTACACCTTCCTGGTGGACCCCCGGTCGAACAAGACCGAGATCAAGCTGGCCGTGGAGAAGATCTTCTCCGTCAAGGTCGAATCGATCAACACCATCAACCGTGCCGGTAAGCGCAAGCGCACCAAATTCGGATGGGGCACCCGCAAGAACACCAAGCGTGCCATTGTGACCCTCAAAGAAGGCACTATCGACATCTTCGGCGGTCCGCTCGCGTAGCGGAGACCACTTTAACGAGGAAATAAATTATGGGAATCCGTAAGTACAAGCCGACTACGCCGGGCCGTCGCGGCTCGAGCGTAGCTGACTTCACCGAAATCACGCGGTCGACGCCGGAAAAGTCGTTGGTACGTCCGCTGCCCAAGAAGGGCGGCCGTAACAACACCGGTAAGATCACCACCCGTCACAAGGGTGGCGGACACAAGCGCCAGTACCGTCTGATCGACTTCCGTCGCCACGACAAGGACGGCGTCAACGCCCGCGTTGCCGAAATCGAGTACGATCCGAACCGCACGGCTCGCATCGCCCTCCTGCACTACGTTGATGGCACCAAGCGCTACATCATCGCCCCGAACAAGCTCTCCCAGGGCGACTTCGTGGAAGCCGGCGCCAACGCTGACATCAAGCCTGGCAACAACCTGCCCCTGCGCAACATCCCCGTGGGTACTGTTATCCACGCGGTTGAGCTGCGCCCGGGCGGCGGTGCCAAGATGGCCCGCTCCGCCGGTGCTTCTGTTCAGCTCGTCGCCAAGGAAGGCCGTTTCGCCCAGCTGCGTCTGCCCTCCGGTGAAATCCGCAACGTTGACGTGCGCTGCCGCGCAACGATCGGCGAGGTCGGCAACGCCGAGCAGTCGAACATCAACTGGGGTAAGGCCGGCCGTATGCGGTGGAAGGGCGTTCGCCCGACCGTCCGTGGTGTTGCCATGAACCCGGTTGACCACCCGCACGGTGGTGGTGAAGGTAAGACCTCCGGTGGTCGCCACCCGGTCAACCCGAACGGTAAGCCTGAAGGCCGCACCCGCCGCCCCAACAAAGAGAGCGACAAGCTTATTGTTCGTCGCCGTCGTACTGGCAAGAACAAGCGATAGGAGCCTGGACACATGCCACGCAGCCTGAAAAAAGGTCCTTTCGTTGACCAGCACCTCTTTGTGAAGGTCGCAAGGGAAAACGAAAAGGGCACCAAGAACGTCATCAAGACCTGGTCCCGCCGCTCGATGATCATCCCCGACATGCTCGGGCACACGATCGCCGTGCACGACGGACGCAAGCACATCCCGGTGTTTGTCACCGAGTCGATGGTCGGGCACAAGCTCGGCGAATTCGCTCCCACGCGGACATTCCGCGGCCATGTCAAGGACGACCGTAAGGGCAAGCGCCGCTAGGCGCCTGCACTTACGTCAAAGACGAGAGAAGGAAAGCAATGGAAGCCAAGGCAATTGCGCGCCACATCCGCGTAACGCCTATGAAGGCCCGGCGCGTCGTCAACCTTGTTCGTGGGAAGCAAGCGAACGAGGCTCTGGCAATTCTGAAGTTTGCCCCGCAGGCAGCTTCGGAGCCGGTATTCAAGGTAGTTCAGTCGGCAATCTCCAACGCCCGGGTCCTCGCGGACCGCGACGGTGTTGCGTTTGACGAAGGTGACCTCATCATCAGCGAAGCGTTTGTTGATGAAGGCCCGACCATGAAGCGGTTCCAGCCGCGTGCCCAGGGTCGTGCATTTCAGATCAAGAAGCGCACCAGCCACATCACCGTGGTAGTCGCTACCCCGGAGAAAGAGGAGGCTCGCTAAGTGGGACAGAAAGTAAACCCGCACGGGTTCCGACTCGGCGTCACCACCGATCACGTATCGCACTGGTTCGCTGACAGCACCAAGTCCGGCCAGCGGTACAAGGACTTCGTTCGCGAAGACATCCGCATCCGCCAGCTCATGTCCACGGGCATGGAGCGCGCCGGCATCGCCAAGGTCGAGATCGAGCGCACCCGCGACCGCGTCCGCGTGGACATCCACACGGCACGTCCGGGCATCGTCATCGGCCGCCGCGGCGCCGAGGCCGACCGCATCCGCGGCGAGCTCGAAAAGCTCACCGGCAAGCAGGTCCAGCTGAACATCCTCGAGGTCAAGAACCCCGAGATGGAAGCCCAGCTTGTTGCCCAGGGTGTTGCCGAGCAGCTGACCTCCCGCGTGGCTTTCCGCCGCGCAATGAAGAAGGCCATGCAGTCCGCACAGCGTGCCGGTGCCAAGGGCATCCGTATCGCGTGCTCCGGCCGTCTCGGTGGCGCTGAAATGTCCCGCTCGGAGTTCTACCGCGAAGGCCGTGTGCCCCTGCACACCCTCCGCGCGAACATCGACTACGGCTTCTACGAAGCCAAGACCACCTTCGGCCGCATCGGCGTGAAGGTCTGGATCTACAAGGGCGACGTCACGTCCAAGGAACTGGCTCAGCAGGCAGCTGCTGCCCCGTCCCGCGGCCGCTCCGGCGACCGTCCGGGCCGCCCGGGTGGCGCTGACCGCGGTGACCGCCGCCGTCGCACCGAACGTCCGGCAGCCGAAGCTCCTGCAGCTGAAGCCGCACCGGCACAGGCAGCAGAAGGAGGACAGGCTTAAATGCTTATCCCACGTCGAGTCAAGCACCGTAAGCAGCACCACCCGGGTCGTTCCGGCGCTGCTACGGGCGGCACCAAGGTTTCGTTCGGCGAGTTCGGTATCCAGGCCCTGAGCCCGGCATACGTCACGAACCGCCAGATCGAATCTGCCCGTATCGCGATGACCCGCCACATCAAGCGTGGCGGTAAGGTCTGGATCAACATCTACCCGGACCGTCCGCTGACCAAGAAGCCTGCCGAAACCCGCATGGGTTCCGGTAAGGGTTCGCCGGAATGGTGGGTCGCCAACGTCAAGCCGGGCCGGGTTCTCTTCGAACTCTCCGGTGTCAATGAAGAGGTAGCTCGCGAGGCCCTGCGCCTGGCAATCCACAAGCTGCCGTTGAAGGCACGCATTGTGCGTCGCGAAGGTGGTGAATAGAAATGGCAGTAGGGTCGAAGGATCTCGCACCCGCACAGCTGGACGGTTTCGACAACGAGCGTCTCGTTGAAGAACTCCGCAAGTCCAAGGAAGAGCTGTTCAACCTGCGTTTCCAGTCCGCCACCGGACAGCTGGAGAACCACGGTCGTCTGCGCGCGGTAAAGAAGGACATCGCACGCATCTACACCGTTCTCCGTGAGCGCGAGCTGGGCATTCGTGCCGAGGTTGCCGCACCGGTTGTGGAAGCCAAGGAAGAAAAGAAGTCCAAGAAGTCTGCAGCGAAGAAGGCTGAAAAGCCTGCCGAGGCTGAGACCGAGGAGGACGCCAAGTGAGTGAAAAGGACGAGAACGTGACGGAAACTGCTACGGCAGCTACGGCTGAGCAGCGCGGTTACCGTAAGACGCGTCGCGGCTACGTGGTCTCTGACAAGATGGACAAGACCATCGTTGTCCAGGTTGAAGACCGCGTGAAGCACGCCCTGTACGGCAAGGTCATCCGCCGCACCTCCAAGGTCAAGGCACACGACGAGCAGAACACCGCCGGCATCGGCGACCTGGTTGTCATCGCCGAGACCCGGCCGCTGTCCGCCACCAAGAACTGGCGGCTCGTGGAAATCCTCGAAAAGGCCAAGTAACACCCCGCAGCCTGGCTGCAATGGAAACCCCCGCTCCCTTTGGGAGCGGGGGTTTCCGCGTTACGTGGGGGAGCGGCCTACTAAGCGGGAAGAGGCCGACGGCGGGACGCGCGCCGGCAGTACCGGTCGCCGTCGTACGTTGCGGGCGAGGGCTGACTGGTGATATGGAGCCTGGCCCAAACTGTGCTAAGATTTTGAGTTTGTATGGCGCCTTTTGTGTGCCGACAGCAAACCTCGTAAACAATCGTGCCACGGCATAGTGCCCCCTTGCGCCTTCACGGGCTTGGGAAGCAACTGTTTGTGGCACGGGCGTTTAGGCCTGGTCTGGCAAAATCCAGTCAGGTCCAGAGACACCCCGATCAACCGTTCCGCAAGGCTCATTCCGTAGCAGGATTTTCGGTCTGAGAACCGGCGCGACGCAAGGAGTAAATAGTGATTCAGCAGGAGTCGCGACTGAAGGTCGCCGACAACACGGGTGCTAAGGAAATCCTTACCATTCGCGTTCTCGGTGGATCCGGCCGTCGCTACGCAGGCATCGGCGACGTCATCGTCGCCACCGTCAAGGATGCAATCCCGGGCGGCAACGTAAAGAAGGGCGACGTCGTCAAGGCTGTCATCGTCCGTACCAAGAAGGAACGCCGCCGTGCGGATGGTTCCTACATCAAGTTTGACGAGAACGCAGCCGTCATCCTGAAGAACGACGGTGACCCCCGCGGTACCCGTATCTTCGGACCGGTTGGTCGTGAACTCCGTGACAAGAAGTTCATGAAGATCGTTTCTCTGGCTCCGGAGGTGCTCTAGTCCATGGCTAAGATCAAGAAGGGTGACCTGGTACAGGTCATCACTGGCGCCAAGGCTGAGCGCGGCGGCGACCGTGGCAAGCAGGGCAAGGTCCTGCGCGTGTTCCCGGACACCAACCGCGTGCTGGTTGAGGGTATCAACCGCGTTACCAAGCACACCAAGGTCGGTCAGTCGCAGCGCGGCACCAAGACCGGCGGCATCGAGGTTGTCGAGGCCCCGATCCACGTTTCCAACGTGGCTCTGGTTGACCCGTCCACCAAGAAGCCGACCCGCGTTGGTTTCCGCCTCGAGACCGTAGAGAAGGACGGCGTTAAGAAGACCGTCCGCATCCGCGTGGCCAAGAGCTCCGGGAAGGACATCTAATGACTGAGACTCTCGAGACTCCGGCAACGAAGATCGTTCCTCGTCTGAAGACCAAGTACGCCGAATCCATCAAGTCTGCCCTGCAGGATGAATTCAAGTACGAGAACGTGAACCAGGTTCCCCGTCTGGTCAAGGTTGTTGTGAACATGGGTGTTGGAGATGCCGCCAAGGACTCCAAGCTGATCGACGGCGCTGTCCGCGACCTCACCCTGATCACCGGCCAGAAGCCGCAGGTCACCAAGGCCCGCAAGTCCATCGCCCAGTTCAAGCTGCGCGAAGGCATGCCGATTGGTGCACACGCAACCCTGCGTGGCGACCGCATGTGGGAATTCGTGGACCGTCTGGTCACGCTGGCTCTGCCCCGTATCCGCGACTTCCGCGGCCTCAGCGGCAAGCAGTTCGATGGCAACGGCAACTACACCTTCGGTCTGACCGAGCAGGTTATGTTCCACGAGATCGACCAGGACTCCATCGACCGCACCCGCGGTATGGACATCACGGTTGTGACCACCGCCAAGACCGACGACGAAGGCCGCGCGCTGCTCAAGGCGCTTGGTTTCCCGTTCAAGACCGAAGCTTAATTAACTACGTAAAAGGTCCGGCCGCTGTGTTCCCCCGGGAGCAGAACGGCGGAAACCGTTACGAGGAAGGGCAAGTGCCCAAATGACTATGACAGATCCTGTCGCAGATATGCTTACGCGCCTGCGTAACGCAAACTCGGCATACCACGACTCCGTGTCTATGCCTTACAGCAAGCTGAAGGCTCGCGTTGCTGACATCCTCAAGGCCGAAGGTTTCATCGCCGGCTGGAAGGAAGAGGACGCTGAAGTCGGCAAGAAGCTGACCCTCGAGCTCAAGTTCGGTCCGAACCGCGAGCGTTCAATCGCGGGTGTCCGTCGCATTTCCAAGCCGGGTCTCCGCGTTTACGCGAAGTCCACCAACCTGCCTCACGTGCTGGGTGGCCTGGGTATCGCAATCCTGTCCACCTCTTCCGGCCTCCTGACTGACAAGCAGGCCGGCAAGAAGGGCGTGGGCGGCGAAGTCCTCGCATACGTCTGGTAACGGGAAAGGAAGAGAATAATGTCACGTATTGGACGTCTCCCCATCACCGTTCCTGCCGGCGTTGAGGTCAAGGTTGACGGCTCTGTCGTCAGCGTCAAGGGTTCCAAGGGCGAACTGAGCCACACTGTGGCCAGCCCGATCGAGGTTGCCCTGGAAGACAACACCCTGACCGTTACCCGCCCGAACGACGAGCGCGCCTCCCGTTCGCTCCACGGCCTGACCCGCACCCTGATCGCCAACATGATCCAGGGCGTCACCGCAGGCTACGAGAAGAAGCTTGAAATCGTCGGTACCGGTTACCGCGTTCAGGCCAAGGGATCTGACCTTGAGTTCGCTCTCGGCTACAGCCACCCGGTCAGCGTTTCGGCTCCGGCCGGCATCACCTTTGCAGTAGAGGGACCGACCAAGCTCTCTGTCTCAGGCATCAACAAGCAGCAGGTCGGCGAGGTTGCTGCCAACATTCGCAAGCTGCGCAAGCCTGACCCGTACAAGGGCAAGGGCATCCGCTACGCCGGCGAAGTCATCCGCCGCAAGGTCGGAAAGGCTGGTAAGTAACCATGGCCATCGCCATTAACAAGAAGCGTACGAACAAGAGCAAGTCTGCTTCGCGCAGCCGCCGCCAGCTTCGTATCCGCAAGCGCATCTCCGGTACGGCTGTACGTCCTCGCCTGGTCGTCAACCGTTCCGCACGCCACGTATTTGTCCAGGTTGTCGACGACACCATTGGCCAGACCGTAGCAAGCGCGTCCACTCTGGAAGCTGACCTTCGTGCATTCGACGGTGACAAGACTGCCAAGGCCAAGCGCGTTGGCGAGCTCGTTGCCGAGCGTGCCAAGGCTGCCGGCGTCGAAGCTGTTGTCTTCGACCGTGGTGGTAACAAGTACCACGGCCGGATCGCCGCCGTCGCTGACGGTGCACGCGAAGGTGGGCTGTCACTGTGACCGAAGCAAACAAGGAAAAGGACACTGTGTCTGCAGAAGAGAAGGCGACCGAAGCCGCAGCTGCTGAGACCACTGCCCCCGCCACCGAGGACCGCCGTGGTGGCGCCCGTCGCGGCGAGCGTGGCGACCGTGGCCAGGGCCGCGGCGACCGCGGTGGCCGTGGCGGCCGCGACGGCGGACGTGAAGCCGAGAAGAACCAGTTCGTAGAGCGCGTTGTTACCATCAACCGCGTTTCCAAGGTCGTCAAGGGTGGTCGTCGCTTCAGCTTCACCGCACTCGTCGTCGTTGGTGACGGCAACGGTCTGGTCGGCGTCGGCTACGGCAAGGCCAAGGAAGTTCCCGCTGCTATCGCCAAGGGCGTTGAAGAGGCCAAGAAGTCCTTCTTCCGCGTTCCCCGCGTTGGCAACACCATCCCGCACCGCGTTCAGGGTGAAGCGGCCGCTGGTGTCGTAATGCTGCGTCCGGCTTCCGCCGGTACCGGTGTTATCGCCGGTGGTCCGGTCCGTGCAGTACTGGAGTGCGTGGGCATCCACGACATCCTCTCCAAGTCGCTCGGTTCCTCCAACGCCATCAACATCGTTCACGCGACCGTTGATGCACTGAAGCGCCTCGAAGAGCCCGCAGCTGTGGCAGCACGCCGCAACCTGCCGCTGGACGAGGTTGCTCCGGCCGCCCTGGTGCGTTCGCTGATGAACCAGAAGGCAGGTGTCTAAGTCATGGCGAAGAACCTGACTCCCTCCGACGCCAAGTTGGAGATCACCCAGATCAAGGGCGTCATTGGCGCCAAGCAGAACCAGCGCGACACCCTGCGGTCCCTCGGCCTGAAGCGGATCGGACACACCGTTGTCCGCACCGCCGACGCCGTGACCGTAGGAATGCTCAACACGGTTCCGCACCTCGTGAATGTTGAGGAGGCGAAGTAATGGCAGAGAAGAACACCGCCGAGACCGCTGCTGAGAAGCAGAGCGCTCTGAAGGTTCACCACCTGCGTCCCGCCGCCGGTGCCAAGACCGCCAAGACCCGTGTTGGTCGTGGTGAGGCTTCCAAGGGTAAGACCGCCGGTCGCGGTACCAAGGGTACGAAGGCCCGCTACCAGGTGAAGGCTGGCTTTGCCGGCGGCCAGCTGCCGCTGCACATGCGCCTGCCGAAGCTGCGCGGCTTCAAGAACCCGTTCCGGGTTGAGTTCCAGGTTGTGAACCTGGAAAAGCTCAACGAGCTGTTCCCGGAAGGTGGCACTGTCACCGTGGAGGACCTGGTTGCAAAGGGTGCCGTTCGCAAGAACCAGCCCGTGAAGGTGCTTGGCACCGGCGACATCACCGTCAAGGTTGACGTCACCGCCCACGCTTTCTCAGCCAGCGCTTCTGAGAAGATCGCTGCAGCCGGCGGCTCCACCACCGCGCTCTAAGGGATTTACTCCCGGAGCCGGTGGGCGATAGCCTGCTGCGCAAACTCCCGGCACGGGGGCCGAGGCCCCTGTGCCGGGAGTTTTTTCATACCTATTGGGTCTTCAGGATTGTTCGCATGCCGCAAACACCGGTTAGACTCGGTTGTTGGGTTTATCGACCTGCATCACCAGACTTATTAACTACTGAGGAGGACGCTTGCTAAGCGCATTCGGCCGGGCGTTTCGAACGCCTGATCTGCGACGCAAGTTGTTGTTCACGCTGGGAATCATCACAATCTTCCGCTTGGGAGCTTTTATCCCCTCGCCCGGTGTGAGCTACCAGAATGTCCAGCAATGCTTGTCGAACGGGCAGACCCAGGGCGGGATCTACCAGCTCGTCAATCTTTTCAGCGGCGGTGCATTGCTGCAGGTCTCCATCTTCGCCCTGGGAATCATGCCGTACATCACGGCGAGCATCATCGTGCAGCTGCTGCGCGTGGTCATCCCGCGTTTCCAGCAGCTGTATGAGGAGGGTGCCTCCGGGCAGTCCAAGCTCACGCAGTACACGCGCTACCTGACCATCGCACTGGGCCTGCTGAACGCCACGACGCTGGTGTCGCTGGCGCGCTCCGGCCAGCTGCTGCCCGGCTGCAACCTGCCGATCATCCCGGACCAGAGCGTCATCACCACCATCCTCATCATCATCACGCTGACGGCCGGCACCGGCCTCATCATGTGGATGGGTGAACTCGTGACCGAGAAGGGCGTCGGCAACGGCATGTCCCTGCTGATCTTCACGGCCATCGCTGCCGGCTTCCCCACCTCGCTTGGCGCCATCTGGTCCGCGCAGGGCCCGGGGACGTTCTTCATCGTGCTCGCGATCGGCCTGCTGACGGTTGCCCTGGTTGTCTTCGTGGAGCAGTCCCAGCGCCGCATCCCGGTGCAGTACGCCAAGCGCATGATCGGGCGCCGGACCGTGGGCGGCACCAGCACGTACATTCCCATCAAGGTGAACATGGCCGGCGTCATTCCCGTCATCTTCGCTTCCTCGATGCTCTACCTGCCGGCGCTGATCTCCCAGTTCAACCAGCCGAAGGCGGGGGAGTCGATCCAGCCGTGGGTTGAATGGATCAACAACAACCTGACCCGCGGGGACCACCCCATCTACATGGCGCTGTACTTCGCCATGATTGTGTTCTTTACCTACTTCTATGTCGCGATCACCTTCAACCCTGAAGAGGTCAGCGACAACATGAAGAAATACGGCGGCTTCATTCCGGGTATCCGTGCCGGCAAGCCGACCGCGGATTACCTGCAGTACGTCCTGTCGCGCATCACGCTGCCCGGCGCCATCTACCTTGGCTTCGTGGCACTGATCCCGCTGGTGGCGCTCGTGCTGATCAACGCAAACCAGAACTTCCCGTTCGGTGGCACCTCGATCCTGATCATGGTGGGCGTTGGCCTGGAAACCGTCAAGCAAATTGACGCGCAGCTACAGCAGCGTCACTACGAAGGGCTATTGCGATGACCAGAATGTTGATTATCGGACCCCCGGGTTCGGGCAAGGGAACGCAGGCGGAACGCATCTCCGACCGTCTCGGCGTCGTTGCGATCTCCACCGGCGACATCTTCCGTGCCAACGTTAAGGGCGAGACGCCGCTCGGCGTCGAGGCCAAGAAGTACATGGACAACGGGGATTTCGTTCCGGACAGCGTGACCAACAAGATGGTGCGCGACCGGCTCAGCGAGGGTGACGTCGAAGACGGCTTCCTCCTGGACGGGTACCCGCGCACCACCGCCCAGGTTGACTACCTGGACCAGATCCTGGCCGACGGCGACCAGAAGCTGGACGTTGTCCTGCAGCTCACGGCCGATGACGAGGAACTCGTGCACCGCCTGCTGGGCCGTGCGAAGGAAACCGGCCGCAGTGACGACAACGAAGCCGTCATCCGCCACCGCCTTGACCTGTACCACGAGCAGACCGAGGCTGTTGTGGCCAAGTATGCCGAACGCGGCATCCTGACCCAGGTGGACGGCATCGGCCAGATCGACGAGGTTACCGACCGCGTCATGCAGGCCATCAAGTCAGCTCAGGCCGCCTGACATTAGTTCCAACGCTGCGAGGCTCCTCCCGGACCATGGGGAGGGGCCTCCGGCTTTTATCCCCGCACCCTGGACCGCAGGAAAGCGGCCAGCCGGGCAGGGGCACACTGAGAGGAAACACCGCTGATGGCATTCGGCCAGCCACGGATTGAATACAAGACCAACGCCCAGATGCGCACCATGCATGAGGCCGGGCTCGTCCTGAGCCGTGCGCTCGATGCCGCCGTGGCCGCCGCAGCCCCGGGCGTCACCACCCGGCAGCTCGACGAGGTCTTCGCGGCAGTGCTGCTGGAGGCCGGCGCCAAGTCCAACTTCCTGGGCTACCACGGGTTCCCTGCCAGCATCTGCACGTCCGTCAACGAGGAAGTGGTTCACGGCATCCCGGGGGAGAAGGTCCTGCAGGATGGGGACATCATTTCCATCGACGGCGGTGCGATCGTCAACGGCTGGCACTCCGACTCGGCCCGGACTGTCATCGTGGGAACCGCTGATCCCGAGGACCAGCGGCTCTCGGACGTCACCGAGGCCGCGATGTGGCACGGCATCGCGGGCCTGGCCAAAGGCAAGTTCGTCGGCGACATCGGCGCGGCCATCGACGACTACGTTTCCTCGGTGCCGGGCAAGCCGCTGGGCATCCTCGAGGACTATGTGGGCCACGGCATCGGCTCCGAGATGCACATGGCCCCCGACGTGCTGAACTACCGCACCAGCCACCGCGGCCCGAAGATCCGTCCCGGGCTGTGCCTGGCAATCGAACCGATGCTGGTGCGCGGCGGCATCGAAACGGCGGTCCTCGAGGACGACTGGACCGTGGTCACCACCGACGGCAAGCGCTCATGCCAGTGGGAGCACTCCGTGGCGGTCCACGAGAAGGGCATCTGGGTCCTCTCAGCTCCCGACGGCGGCGCCGCAAAGCTCGAGCCGCTAGGCGTGGTGCCGGTCCCGATCCCCAACTGACGCGCATTTAGCCGAGCGACACGCAAAATCCCTGGCGACACCGGAATTCCGGTGTCGCCAGGGATTTTGTGCGTCGTGGGGAAATTCCGTATC
>NZ_JBHVBL010000033.1:0-51975 GCF_042668165.1 Arthrobacter sp. NPDC057388 | reverse complement strand
GGGATGTCACCATCCGGTGACATCCCGCCGTCGGCGTTTAATCAGGATTCCCAGACGATCTCGTCGTCGACGACGCCGTCCTCGTCCGCGGAGGCCACCAGGACCTCGTCGGTGAAGTGCTCGCCCAGGGTGAAGTCCATGACAAAGTACCGCTCGGGCTGGCCGGGGTAGATTCCCACATGCCCGAGTTTCAGTGCCTTCAGGAACACGGCATTGGTGAGCTGGCTCTTGTCCTTCACGCCGAAGACCTTCTGCAGGTGCTCGTCCTTGATCGCGTTGCAGTGGAAGCGAAGGTATTCCTGCGGGCTGGTGCCCTCCTGCTCGAGTTCCTCGGCGATCATTTCCCTGACCTCGTCCACGAGTTCGGGGAGGTAGCGGAGCCGGTAGTCCACTTTGTGCATCGCCGCTTCATCGAAGTGGTCGTGTGCATTGATGTTCAGATCCAGCTCAAGGCGTTGGCCGGCCAGCTCGTGCTCCGCGGCAATGTTATGGTCCCTGCCGTGGTTCAGCTCGATTACTCCGAAGTGCTGGCTCGCTACCTTGGTGGTCATATCTTCAACATAGACCCGAAAAGCAGAGCATTCCAGCATCGGCGGTCATTTAACTGACGACCCCAGTGTGCCCAATGTTTCGGCCAGCAGGTCCACGAACAGCTGCACCCGGGCGGTCTTCTTGTCGTTGATCAGCAGCGCGAAGACGTTGCGGGCCAGCCGGATTTCCGGAACGTCCAGCACCACGACGCCGGCCGGCCGGTGGAGCAGCGCAAGCTCCGGCACCAGTGCCGCCCCCAGACCGGCGGCGGCCATCTCGAGGCTGGCGTGGAAGTCGTCGCTGTAGGCCACCACACGGGGGTGCAGGTTGCAGCCTGCGAACAGCCGCTCAATGACGGTTGCATCGCTTGTGCCGGGGTGGTGCATGATCCACGGCATATCCGAAAGATGATCCGCTGCCACCTTCGCGTCGGTACGGAAACCCCAGCCTGCGGGAAGGACCACGCGGAAGTTGTCATCACCAATCCATTGCCGGTTGATGGTGTGGGGCCAGGCCAGTCCGGACTGCCCCACCTGGTACACAAGGGCCACATCGAGGTCTCCGCCAGTCCGCAGCCCCTGGATGGTCTGGGCGGGTTCGGCCACGGACACCCTCAGTTCGATGCCGAGGCCCTTCCAGGCGGGACTGCGCAGGATACGCGGCAGCACGTAGGTGGCAAGGCTCGGGAAGATGCCCAGCCGGAGCTCCTGGCTGGTGGTGTCCTGCGTCTTGGATGCCGCGGCCATCAGCGCCTCGATGTCGGTAAGGACCTTCGCCGCGTGGCGCGCCATCACCATGGCCGCATCCGTGGGAACCACGCTCCGGGCCGAGCGCTGGAACAGCCGGACGCCGGTGTCCCGTTCCAGGGCGGACATTTGCTGGGAGACGGCTGAGGCAGTGTAGCCAAGACGGCTGGCGGCGGCCGCGAAGGAACCCAGCCGCGTGACCTCAAGAAGCGTCCTCAAATGCACGGGGTTGACCACCAGCCAACCTTACTCCGGCCGTCCGGCAGCAGGAAAAAGAAGCGCTGCGCTGTGTGCCTGCCCACTTAGCTGTGTGCCTGCCCACTTAACCGGACGTTTCGGTGGCGCCGCGACACGCCGTCCGCAGCGCGACACGCTGGTGTTTAAATGTGCCTAACTACTCCACAGGGTGTGGATTCCGTCCGCCAAAATGCCGGAAATCCGGACATTTTGAGGGTCCCTGCCTGTGGATTAAAAGTGCATTAAATGACATACTTGTAATACATCATCTAGGGGTCCCATCCGGGGCCGCGCACTACATGTAGTATCGACATACAGATTGAGCGGGAGACCGGCGCAGCCAGTACCGGACAGTAGGTCCGGGCAGAGTCCACCGCAACGATGCCAGAGATTTCAATACAGAGACACCAGCAAGGTCTCAGAAGAGTGCAGCAGCAGTGACTTCAACAAAGGGGACAGGAACCATGACCGTAACGGTTTACACCAAGCCGGCCTGCGTACAGTGCAACGCCACCTACCGTGCGCTGGACAAGAAGGGCATCGCCTACCAGAGCGTGGACATCTCCCAGGACGCGGACGCCCTCGAGCGCCTGAAGTCACTTGGCTACATGCAGGCTCCGGTCGTCGTGACGGATAAGGACCACTGGTCCGGCTTCCGTCCGGACAAGATCGAAGAGCTGGCGCTGAGCGCCTCCGCTTCTGTGGCCTAGGCTGCGCCCGCGCCGTTTCCGGCAGAAAATTCCCAACCAGATGAGGTGACTTCCATGGCTGCGCCGGCTCTTGCCGATGCGCCGGCCGCAGCCCGTGCTGCGAACACGACGCCCGTCAACCAGACACCGCCCGTGAACCAGACCCACAGCAGCCTCATCTACTTCTCCTCGGCCTCCGAAAATACCAGGCGCTTCATCGAAAAGCTTGGTACGGACGCCGCCAGGATTCCCCTGCATGCGAAGGAAGAACCCCTCGTTGCCTGTGAGCCGTTCGTGCTCGTGGTTCCCACCTACGGCGGGACAGGCGGCGAGGGTTCCGTGCCGAAGCAGGTCATCAGGTTCCTGAACAACCCGGACAACCGGCGCCTGCTCAGGGGCGTCATCGGGGCCGGAAACACGAATTTCGGGGACAACTACTGCATGGCAGGCGACATCATCGCCGCCAAGTGCAAGGTCCCCCACCTATACAGGTTTGAGCTCATGGGTACGCCGGAAGACGTTTCCCGTGTACAAGAAGGATTGGAAGAGTTTTGGACACGACTGTCGCAGACACAGAAGTAACCAGACCCGGAGGAAAGGACGCGTCCATGGACACGGCTGTTGAAAAGCAGGAGAAGCCCGCGCTCCCCGCTGCCTACAAGGGCCTCGGCTACCACGAGCTGAACGCGATGCTGAACCTGTACGGTCCGAACGGCGAGATCCAGTTCGAGGCGGACCGCGAGGCCGCCCACCAGTACTTCCTGCAGCACGTGAACAACAACACGGTCTTCTTCCATGACCTCGAGGAGAAGCTCGACTACCTGGTGAAGAACCAGTACTACGAGCGCGAGACCCTCGACCAGTACACGATGAACTTCATCCGTGACCTGTTCAACCGCGCCTACAAGAAGAAGTTCCGCTTTGAGACCTTCCTGGGCGCCTTCAAGTTCTACACCTCGTACACGCTGAAGACCTTCGACGGCAAGCGCTTCCTGGAGCGCTACGAGGACCGCGTCTGCATGGTGGCCCTGCACCTGGGCCGCGGCAACGAGGAACTTGCCACCCGCCTGGTTGACGAGATCATCGACGGCCGATTCCAGCCGGCCACGCCCACCTTCCTCAACGCCGGCAAGGCCCAGCGCGGCGAGCTCGTCTCCTGCTTCCTCCTGCGCATCGAGGACAACATGGAGTCGATTGCCCGCGGCATCAACTCCGCGCTGCAGCTCTCCAAGCGCGGCGGCGGCGTGGCCCTGTCGCTGACCAACATCCGTGAGCACGGCGCCCCGATTAAGCAGATCGAAAACCAGTCCTCCGGCGTCATTCCGGTGATGAAGCTCCTCGAGGACAGCTTCTCCTATGCCAACCAGCTTGGTGCCCGCCAGGGCGCCGGTGCCGTGTACCTGCACGCCCACCACCCGGACATTTACCGCTTCCTGGACACCAAGCGGGAGAACGCGGACGAGAAGATCCGCATCAAGACCCTCTCCCTCGGCGTCGTCATCCCGGACATCACGTTCGAGCTGGCCAAGAAGAACGAGGACATGTACCTGTTCTCGCCGTACGACGTCGAACGCGTCTATGGCGTTCCGTTCTCCGACGTCTCGGTCACCGAGAAGTACTACGAGATGGTGGACGATTCCCGGATCAAGAAGACCAAGATCAGTGCCCGCGAGTTCTTCCAGACCCTCGCGGAGATCCAGTTCGAGTCCGGCTACCCGTACATCATGTTCGAGGACACCGTAAACCGGGAAAACCCGATCGACGGCAAGGTCACCATGAGCAACCTCTGCTCGGAGATCCTGCAGGTGTCCACGCCGTCCCTCTACAACGAGGACCTCACCTACCAGACCGTCGGCAAGGACATCTCCTGCAACCTCGGTTCCATGAACATCGCCAAGACCATGGACTCGCCGGACTTCGGTGCTTCGATCGAGACGGCCATCCGTGCCCTCAGCGCAGTATCGGACATGTCCTACATCAACTCGGTCCCGTCCGTGGCCGAGGGCAACGCGCAGTCCCACGCGATCGGTCTTGGCCAGATGAACCTTCACGGGTACCTGGCGCGTGAGCGGGTCCACTACGGTTCCGAAGAGGGCCTGGACTTCACCAACATCTACTTCTACACCGTGCTGTTCCACGCGCTGCGTGCCTCCAACAGGCTCTCCATCGAAACGGGGCAGACGTTCGGCGGCTTCGAGAAGTCCAAGTACGCCAGCGGTGAGTTCTTCGACAAGTACACGGAGCAGGAGTGGGCCCCGGAGACGGAGCGCGTCCGCGAGCTGTTCGCCGGAACGCACATCCCCACTCAGGATGACTGGCGCGAGCTGAAGGCCTCCGTCATGGAGCACGGCATCTACAACCAGAACCTGCAGGCCGTGCCGCCGACCGGTTCAATCTCCTACATCAACAACTCCACCTCCTCGATCCATCCGGTGGCGGCGAAGATTGAAATCCGCAAGGAAGGCAAGATTGGCCGCGTCTACTACCCGGCGCCGTACCTGACCAACGACAACCTGGAGTACTACCAGGACGCGTACGAGATCGGCTACGAGAAGATCATCGACACCTACGCCGCTGCCACCCAGCACGTGGACCAGGGCCTGTCGCTGACGCTGTTCTTCAAGGACACCGCCACCACCCGCGACATCAACAAGGCCCAGATCTACGCCTGGCGCAAGGGCATCAAGACGCTCTACTACATCCGCCTGCGCCAGCTCGCGCTGGAAGGGACCGAGGTGGAGGGCTGCGTCAGCTGCGCCCTGTAATTGTAGATTCAACTAAACCGTGAGAGTACGACGGCGGGTGCCCGCCCGCCGTCGTACGCTTTAAGTAAGAACCCACCCAACTTTTTAGGGGATGACATGACCGAAAAGGTCAAGCTGCTGAGCCACGTCGAGGCCATCAACTGGAACCGCATCCAGGACGATAAGGACGTGGAGGTCTGGAACCGTCTCGTCAACAACTTCTGGCTGCCGGAGAAGGTGCCGCTGTCCAACGACGTCCAGTCCTGGAACACGCTGACCCCGGCCGAGCAGCAGCTGACCATGCGCGTCTTCACCGGCCTGACCCTGCTGGACACCATCCAGGGCACTGTCGGCGCCGTCAGCCTGATCCCGGACGCGCTCACCCCGCACGAAGAGGCCGTGTACACGAACATCGCCTTCATGGAGGCCGTGCACGCCAAGAGCTACTCCTCGATCTTCTCCACCCTGTGCTCCACCAAGGAGATCGACGACGCCTTCCGCTGGTCCACCGAGAACGAGAACCTTCAGAAGAAGGCCCAGATCGTCATGGACTACTACCAGGGCGACGATCCCCTGAAGCGCAAGGTGGCCTCCACGCTGCTCGAGAGCTTCCTGTTCTACTCCGGCTTCTACCTGCCGATGTACTGGTCCTCGCGAGCCAAGCTGACAAACACGGCTGACCTGATCCGCCTGATCATCCGCGACGAGGCCGTGCACGGCTATTACATCGGCTACAAGTTCCAGCGCGGGCTGGAGACCGTTTCCGAGGCTCGCCGCCAGGAGATCAAGGACTACACCTTCGAACTCCTCTTCGAGCTGTACGAAAACGAGGTCCAGTACACGCACGATCTCTACGACGGCGTCGGCCTGGCCGAGGACGTCAAGAAGTTCCTGCACTACAACGCCAACAAGGCATTGATGAACCTGGGCTACGAGGCCATGTTCCCGGCCTCGGTCACGGACGTGAACCCGGCCATCCTCTCGGCCCTGTCGCCGAACGCGGACGAGAACCACGACTTCTTCTCGGGGTCGGGTTCGTCCTACGTCATCGGCAAGGCAGTCAACACCGAGGATGAGGACTGGGACTTCTAGTTCTTTCTGTTCTGTCTGCACAACAACAGTCCAAAGGGCCGCACGCTGAGCGTGCGGCCCTTTGCTGGCTTGTCCTAGGCTCGTTGGGCTGCGCGAGCGGTCCGCGGCAATGCGCTCGGGGTGTCCCTCTGCGCTTTCTTCTGATGGATCCGCTATATTATCGAATGTCGTTATTAACGAAATTCGATAATTGGGGATCGATGAAACTGAAACGCGCTGCCGCCGCTGAAACCGGGCCAAAGAAAATCGTGTCGCGAATCGACGCAGTTGGATTGATGGTCGCTGCCGCCGCCGGAGCACTCCTGACAACGGCCGCAACAGTATTCGGCATTGTCGGCCTCTTCACCGGGCCGGTGACCCTCGAGCTTCCGGTGGCCACCTCCCACCAGGAAGCCCCCGGCCTGTCATTGGAGGCTACGGGCCACTTCACGTCGCTGGAAGCGAGCATCCCCGTGCTGCCTTCCGGGCCCGCCACGAGCCTGGCCTGGGCTTACGGGCTGAACCAGGTCGGGGTCCTGGCGGTCCTGGCGCTGCTGTTCCTGCTGGCCTACCGGCTTCAGAGCAGGGTCCTCTTCACTGCGAGGTCCGCCGATCTGGTCGGGGCTGCCGGAGTTGTTCTTGCCGTTGCGGGGACCGTTGGCCAGGTCTTGGATGGGGTTGGCCGGACCCGGCTTGCGGAGATGATCGGCGTGAACGCCCGTGCCGTGGGGGAGTCCTACATTTTCGTCGCCGAGTTCAACATCGCACCGTTGGCGATTGGCCTTGTGCTGCTCCTGGTCGCCGGATTCTTCCAGTACGGCCGCCGTCTCCAGAAAGATACCGAGGGGCTGGTCTGATGCCCGCCGGCGACTCCTCCGACATCCACTGCCGCCTCGACGAACTCCTTGAGGCGCGGGGCATGACCCTGACGGAGCTGAGCAAACAGGTGGGAGTAAGCCTGGTGAATCTCTCGGTGCTCAAAAACGACAGGGCGAAGGCGATACGTTTCTCCACTCTCACCGCGATCTGCGACGTGCTGGACTGTGATGTGGGAGATCTGCTGACCAGATCGCCGCCTTCCACCCACTGATCTCGAGCCCGTCCTGGGGGAGTTCGCACGCTGCATCGCACCCGGCGGGACAGTCCTTCTTGGATTCTTTGAGGGACCCGACGGCGAGTCCCTTCCGCACGCTGTCACGACCGCTTACTTCCTGTCCGCAGACGCGATGGCCAGCAGGCTCGCCCGGGCCGGTTTTGAAGTTACGGAGGTGTGGAATCGGTCCGACCCGGGTACGCGCCCGCACACAGGAATCATCGCGCGCCGAGGCCAGTTCTTAACCTGAGCAGCCAGGAGAGGGCGATACATCCTCTAGCGCCTTGCACCGCTGCCGGCCGCCGGTGTCGGCATATGATGTGCTCACATCCGGTCGAGGTAGGGGGCAACATGAAGGCACCGGCAAAGATAGTGCGCGGTCTGTACGGGATTACGCTCTTGCTGAGCCTGCTGACTGCCTGCGCTCCCGGATCATTCGGCGGGGCAGCGCTCGAGTCGCCCCAGCCGGTGCCCGGAGAGACCGGCGGCGTTGAAGCCAGCCGGCAGGCAGCTCCCGGGGACGGAACCGCCAAGCCGTCGGCCGCCCCCGCGAAAGGTGCCCGCCTCTTTTCCCAGGCCGAGGTGGAGATCCTGGCCGGGCTGGTGACTGGACCGGGAGGAACTGCCGGTGAGGTCCTTACCGGGGGACAGCTGTGGGACGAGAACCAGTCGCTGCATTTTGGTGCGGGTGCGGCACGGGTGAGCCCGGCCGAGTGCTCGGATGTTCTGGCGTGGGCCATGTTGACGTCTGCAGGGCTGCCAGCCGCAGGAACTTTCAGCGGGACCCGTGCCGAGCCCGTGTTCGTCGCAGTCAGCGCAGACCGTGATGCTGCCTTGGCACTGGCCTTCCCCTCCATTTTCCAGCTGCCGGACTGTTCCCCCGCCAGGCTGACGGTGGCGGATGGTTCCTTCACGGCGACGTACCACCGTGCCTCGGCGTTCACAGACGCCGACCAGACCTACGCCGTGATCGCCACCATCATCAGGGCGGGCAGGCAGCCTGCCCATTTCCTCCGCGTGGCAGCGAAGAACGGGACCCTGTTTGTCCAGGCGACGATGCCCCTGGCCGACCCAAGCGACTACCGCGACGAGGCGAACCGCCTCACCGGTTATATCAATCAGGTGGTGCACGGCGAGCAGCAGCTCCTGGAGGGGGCCGACGTCAGTCCTGCGCCCACACAGGAACCGCCGGCCGGTGGCATCAGGACCTAATGCATCCAGGACGGACCTAAGCCAGTCCGGGCCGCTAACCAGTCTGTGACGTATTAGCTGTTACGAAGGCCCTGATCTTGCCGGCCATCTCCGGCGCATGGGTCCAGTGCAGGTAGTGCCCGCCGGGGAGAACTACGATCTCGTGGTGCCGGACGTTGCGCAGCCGGCTTTCGTGCAGCGCAGGATCCGGAGCGGGTTCCTTTGCGGATGCCAGGAACGTGAGCACGGGCAGGCCGTCCGGATAGCGCATGGCCTGCACCTTGCGGGCATTATCGGCGATCCGGTTGGTCTCGTCGACGACGGCGGGGTTGCCGAAGTTCCAGTTGGCCATGAGGCGCATCTGCTCCCGTTCATGGGCGGTATAGGCGGTGCCCTCAGGTTCAACGAGACCGGGTGCGAGCATGGTGACCCAGCGAAGCAGGCCGCTGGCGGCCACCATGCCTTCCCAGTTGATGCCGCCGCCGTGGACCGTGGTCTGGTCTGCGTGGAGAGTCCGGGCGGCCGGCAAAGTCGGGTCGATTCCGACGACGGCGGCGACCTCGTCCCGGTACCGGTTGGCGTATGCCAGGGTGTAGAAACCGGCGATTGAATGGCCGCCCAGGACGTAAGGCCTGGGCACGTCCGCCTTGGCCAGGGCCTCATGGAGTTCGAACGTGATGTTCTCGATGCTTCGCTCCACCGAAGGCTGGTCGCTGTACCCGTAGCCGAAGCCTTCAACAACCACGACGTCGTAGTCCCCGAGTTCCCGGATGAGCGGTGCAAAGTCCAGCGCCGGTGCCGGTGTTCCGAGGCCGCTGAGCAGCACGATGGACTGCCGGGCTCTGCCGTTCCCCGGGGTGCGCACGACGTTGGCGGCACCATGGCTCGTTTGCACCCTCTGCCCGTAGTGAGCGCTGGCGGACTGCTCTGCCTGGTTCAGGGCGAGGTTGGCAGCGGAGGAGGCAAGTAGGACGGCTGCCGCAATGGCTGCCGTCAAGCCCAAGGCACGAAGCCGCCGGCGGTGCTTGGACTGGGCCGGTGGTGTGGGCTGGCTTGAAGCAGTATCAGCGGCAGCCTTCACCGAGTGACGAAAGTTGTTCATGGGCTAAGGGTGCCAACCGGCGGCGGCGCAGGGGAGTGGGAAAAGCAGCCGGTATGAAAAGGATCCTGCCGGACCGGGTCCCGGCCGGAGCGGCGTGGGTACAGTGGCCTCATGCACCGTGTCGTTGCCCTGGCCTTGCCGGAGGTCGTCGCCTTTGACCTGGCGATTCCTGCACAGGTTTTCGGTCATGAGGACGAGAGGAGGCTCTACTCCTTCACCGTCTGCGCTGCCGAATCCGGCCTTGTCCCGACCACCACGGGATACGCCATCCATGCCGCAGAGGGGCTCGGGGCCCTGCTGTCCGCCGACACCATTGTGGTGCCGGGCTACAGCCCGCTCACCGATCCTCCGGCCAGCGTTTGCGAAGCGCTCCGTGAGGCCGCGGGAAACGGTGCCCGGATGGTTTCAGTCTGTACAGGGGCCTTCGCACTTGCGGCTGCGGGCCTCCTTGACGGGAAGCGCGCCACGACGCACTGGCGAAACGCCCAGCGCCTGCAGGCCCTGCACCCGGCAGTCGCCGTCGACGCCGGGGTTCTGTACATCGACGAGGGAGGGGTAAGCACCAGCGCCGGTGTCGCGGCCGGCATTGACCTGTGCCTGCATCTGGTCCGCAGGGACCACGGCACCGAGGCCGCGAACCGCATCGCCCGGCGGATGGTGGTGGCCCCTCACCGCGAGGGCGGGCAGGCCCAGTTCATCGAGCGCCCGGTCGCCGCACCGCTGACCCATTTCGCCGAAACCTGCGTCTGGGCCAGGCAGCATCTCGCGGAGCCGCTGACCGTCGTCGACATGGCAGCCCATGCAGGCTGGGCGCCCAGCAGCTTCGCCCGGAAGTTCCTGGCGGAGGCGGGAACTACCCCGATGCGCTGGCTCACCAGCCAGCGCATCGCCGAAGCATGCCGGCTGCTCGAAACGACGGACCTGACCGTGCAGGCGGTTGCCGACAGGACCGGACTGGGGACGGCAGCCAACTTCCGGCTCCACTTCATGCGTGAACTGGACACCACACCCTCCAGCTACCGCCGTCTCTACCAGGGGCGGAACCGCAGCCTGACGCGGGAATCCTAGCGGCGCGGCTCACACCGTCCCGTGCAGCGCGCCTGGTGGCACGCCGCACGAAAGGTCAGTACCGTCGTCGTAGGAACCAACGCGCAATCAGTCAGGGGCAGCATGAGCAAGAACGGCAGGAACCGGAACAAGCGCAAGGGCGCCGCTGGCGGTCCGGGTCTGGCCGGACGCGGCTCGTCGCCCGCTTCGCTGAGCTCCTTCCGGGCCGGGCGCGCGGTGGACTCGCTTGCACCGGCATTTGTCAGGTGGTTCGACGACGGGACTCCGGGAGCCGCTTCCGCCGCCCTGGACTGCCTGGCAGTGGTAGAAAGCGTCATGGGGCGGTACATGGACCGCGTGGCTGCTGCCGACCTGACGAGCCTTGACCCTGCAATTCTGGCCGACGCGCTCGCCGCCGATCTTGCAGCCGTGGCGGGAGACGACGACGAAGACGACCGTGGTGAGTTTGCCATCGTGGCTGTGCACGGGTTCGTCGATTTTCTCGCGGAGACGGACCGGTGGTCAGGATCGGCCGATCAGCTCGCCGAGGTCCTTGACCTGCTCAACGCCCTCCTTGGGGAGACCGACGACTGGCGCCTCGTCGACGTGCCGGTCATCTCCGACGAGGACGCCGTCAAGGCCTTTTCGGAGCTCCCGCTGATCCAGCGGACCACGGCACTGCTGCAGTGGATCGGTGATGCAAAGCCGGTGACCGCAACAGGTGCCCTCCGGACAAAGGACATCGAGGCGGCGGCGGGCTGCCTCGGCGTGAAAGCAAGGGGCGCGTCCAAACAGGACGGAGCCCGGCAGGCCGGAGCTACACAGGACGGCAACGGCGCATCGGAGAAACCGGTGCCCGCCGTCCGCAGCATGTATGAGGTGCCGCTGCTGGCACAGGTGTGGGAAGCGCTGGCCGGCACTGAGCTGATCAAGGTCGGCCCTACGAAGGCAGTGCCGTCGCAAGCAGCGGCCGTCTTCCAGGCCCGCGCCACCTCGGACCGGCTGGAGGAGCTTGCGTTCTTCGTCGAGCAGTTCCTGTCAGTCTCCGTGCTCGGGTATGACGCCGAACAGCCGTGGGAAGTCCTCGTTGCTGCCACGGTGGCGTCAATCCTTCTTGCAGCGGCTTCGGAAGATCCTCCGCGCACGGATGCCGTGCTGGACCCGCGGACAGGAGCGTCGCCGGAAGAGAAAGCCACGGTCGAGTCCTTGAAGACCGCGGCCATGGGCCAGCTGGAGGCGCTCGCCGGGCAGGGGATCCTGACGATCGACACGCATTTCCGGGTGCCGCCCGCCCTGGTCAGGTGCATTGCTGCCATCTATGAGGACCCATCCGTGCTGGAGGACCTGGGACTGCTGGACCTCCCCGACTTCGACCTGGATTCAGAGGATGCGTAGCAGCCAGGCACTGATCAGCAAAGCTGTCAGGAAGACTCCAGTTTCTTGAGGCGGAAACGTAGCTTAGACTCGCGGGCACGGTCGTCGCCGAGGCTTTTCGTTTCCTTGATGTACTGGTCCCCGAATTCCTTGAGCAGGAGATCATCCACGATCCGAACGTGCCCGGCTGGAAACTTGTACGCCATTCTTTCCCGCACATGGTTCCAGTCCGCACTGCCGATCAGCCCCACCGCCTTTTCCACGGTTGTAATGCCCATGGCGTTGAGGAGATTCACCAGCCAGTCGTATTGTTCTTTCTTGCTGCGCGGGTGATCCGGGAGCTCGGCCAACAGAACTTCCGACAGCGCATCCGACGTGATGGGCTCAGCACGGCCTTGGGCGTCGGCAGGCAGATTCGCTTCTTCGCGGGCTACTGCCTCATGAATTTTCACGAATTCGTTGTCCGCCAGCTCAATGAGGCCCGAAGCCAGGGTGAACGCCCTGTCGATGGCCGGCGGAATCGCCCCGACAGCCTTGTACCGGATATCGTGCTCAAATTCCGCCCAGGCGTGTTGCAGGACGGTCTTCACCTGGACCTCGAACCGCTGGCCGATACAGCCGGCGCATCCGCCCGGTGTGTTGTCCGGCCCTACTTCAAGTATTAGATGGTGGGCTGCATATCCAAGGACGCCCTTGTTGACCTGCTGGGCCTTCTTGTCGGTTGTCTCCAAAACCCGGAACTGCCCGGCCAGGGCGGTCACAACGTTGGCGACGTCAGGCTCTATGTAGGTAATCACGCGGACGCCGAGGATATCGTCCAGGTCGTCCAGTCCGTTCGGGTACTTCGGGGTTCCGTCGGTGCCGGTTTTGCTCAGCTTCCCCCTGACCGACTCGGCGGTTTTTACGCGCCCCTTTACGAGGTGGTAGTTGAGCCCGTCGTCCCGAAGCCGGGCCTCGATGGCTGCCTGAATGGCCGTGAGCGACCCGGCCAGCCGGGCGTGCTGCGCCGTCAGCTTCGCAACCTGTGCTTCGACCGCAGCGGCCGGTTCGGAAATACGTTCCTGTTCAGTCATGACCGCGCTCCCATGCTCCCCCAAACACGTGTTCCCCCAACATGTTTGCGCCAGCCTATCCAACCGGGCTGCGGGCCCACCATCGGCCACACGGGGAGAATTTGGATTAGTCAGATCATTCGTGGATGCCGGTTTTGGTGCAATGCTGGATTCATCCACAGGATCTGCCCCTGGAAGGAGCGTGGGTGGCATGCCCAAGACCGGGAAGAACGATCACGCCCGCAAGGACGAGCTTCCCTCGACGCTGCAGCGTTCGGACCAGAAGGCCCAGGACACTTTTGCCAAGACGTACGACTCAGCCTTGGAGTCCTATGACAACGACGAGAGCCGTGCCGCCCGGACAGCCTTCGCAGCGCTGAAACACAGCTATGAGAAAGTGGGCGACCACTGGGAACCCAAGGAGAAGCGCGGCCCCTCAGACCCGCACGCGGAGGAGGGCCTGGATTCACGCGCGCCGACCGCCGGGGGTGTGAACGCAAACGCCTCGAAGGAGCACCTCTACAAGCGGGCCCAGGAGCTGGACATCGAGGGGCGTTCCAAGATGGACAAGGACGAACTTGTCGAGGCGCTGCAGAAGGCCAACGAGGCGGCCACCCGCAAAGCGCGCGGGGACTGAACGGCAGGAATTGAACGGCCGGGGGAGTGGACCTATCCCTCCTGGCGGAGGAAGTAGGAGGATCCCGACGGCGTGCGGTCCAGCACGCCGAAATCGACCAGATAGCGGCGGAGCAGCACTACATCGTCGGTGTAAGCGAGTAGCCGCTCATTGACCTGCCGTTCCGTAAGCTCCTCGCCTTGCCTGAAGGCGTCGCCGGCAATCCAGGCCAAAAGCTCCCGCCGCTCCGCCTGGTTGGCCGGATACCGGTCGATCCTTCCCAGGCGCATGAACCGGGCAACTCCGGTCTTGGCTTGGCGTTTGGGCTGCTGCGTGAGGAGGTCCCGGAAGATCGACTCTGACGCGTGCAGTTCATCGCCGGCATTCCGTTCGACCAGGCCTGCCTCGAGGAGGGCGGCAACGGCCCGGTCCCGCCGTCGGCCGGACAGCCCTGCAGGCGAATCCTGGACGCCGAGCACGATTTGCGCGTACGCCCTCCGGGCGTCGTGGTTGGCGAGGGCTGCCATGACGCGCCGCCAGTGCGGCCCGCTCTGGCTTGTCTCCCTGCTCATGGCTTTCCCCCCTCGATGTGGCGCTGCCGTCAGGCCACGACACCAGTATGGCGCGCAGCCGGCGTCGTGATGTGAAATGGTCTTGGGATCTCATCCCGCAGCGGGCCTGAAACGGCAGGGAACAACCTGGACTATTGCGCTGGCCGTGTTGGGCGCATGTCTTCTTTGGAGTCATACCAATGGTCCAGGTGGCCCCGCGCCACTGCCCCGGCAGGCATACTCTAGGGAGACCGCCCGTCTACCGAGAGAAGCCGAGGATGCCCGTGACGCCTGCCAGCACCATTCCGAATATCACCCTGAACAATGGCGTCCGGATCCCCCAACTCGGGTTCGGGGTCTTCCAGATCCCGCCGGAAGAGACGCAGCGTGTTGTGGAGGACGCACTGGAGGCAGGCTACCGGCACATCGATACGGCAGCCGCGTACCGCAACGAGGCCGCCGTCGGTGCAGCAATTGCCGCCTCGGGAATCCCCAGGGAAGACATCTTTCTCACCACCAAGCTGCGCAACGGCGAGCAGGGCTCGGCCCGGGAAGCCTTCCACAACAGCCGCCGGGAACTGGGCGTTGACTACGTTGACCTGTACCTGATCCACTGGCCGGTGCCATCCCGCAACCTTTTCACCGGTGCGTGGAAAGCCATGGAAACCCTGCACTCAGCCGGCGAGATCCGCGCGATCGGCGTATCGAACTTCCTGGCGGACCACCTGGACACACTCCTCAAGTCGGCGGAAGTCGTTCCGGCCGTCAACCAGTTCGAGCTGCATCCGACGTTCCAGCAGCACGAACTGGCGGCGAAGAGCCGTTCCCTGGGCATCGCCGTGGAGGCGTACAGTCCCCTGGGCCAGGGTGCGGACCTGAACGCTGAGGCAGTGACATCCGCAGCCGGAAAGCACAACGTCAGCCCTGCCCAGGTTGTACTGGCGTGGCACCTGGCCCAGGGCACCATCGTCATTCCCAAGTCAGCCGACAGCCGCCGCATGCGGGACAACCTGGCCGCCGCCGGCGTCGTCCTGACGCCAGGCGAGATTAGCGCGATCACCGCCCTCGAAGCCGGTGCCCGCATCGGTTCTGATCCCGCCGTCGCCGCCCACAGCCAAATGTAAGGGGACCTGATGAAATCCAACGAACTGCTGCTGGACGGCTTCGGCCGGATCCGCGAAATTGTGGGGGCCACGCTCGACGGGATCGACGACGAAGCCCTGGTCCGCCGTCCCTCGGGCAACGGCAACTCCATCGCCTGGCTGCTTTGGCACCTCGGCCGGGTGGAGGACGCACAGGTCGCCTCGGCTGCCGGGCTGCCGGAGGTCTGGACCTCGCGAGGTTTTGCCGGCCGTTTCGGCTTGCCGTTTCCCGAACGGGACACCGGCTACGGCCATTCGTCAGACAAGGTTGACGCCGTGCGGGTCCCGGGCGGACTTCTGCTCGAGTACTACGACGCCGTCCACCGGCAGACCATCGAAGTCCTGAAGACTGTTGACGATGCTAATCTTGACCGCGTCGTGGATACCCGCTGGAACCCGCCGGTCACATTGGGAGTCCGGTTGGTCAGCATCATTGCCGACTGTCTGCAGCACGCCGGGCAGGCTGCATATGCCAAAGGCCTGAAAAGCGGTCCCGATGCCTAAATTGCCGGCGACACCCTTGCCCGGCCCTTGGCGTTCGGAGGAGGATAGCGGCAAAAACTCAAGGAGGCCGTGATGACCCAGCTTGGCAAGTTTGAGAAGTACCTGATCGAGGAATTCTTCGACGATTACCGTGCCGGGGCCCTGAGCCAACACACCTTCACCCGCCGCGTGGCGTTCATCACCGGCAGCATGGCAGCCGCTGCCGCGGCGATGCTCCTCGTCGGATGCACGCCGCAGGAAGTTCCGCGGAGCACCGATCCCATGCCCACTCCCAACCCCACCTCGGGTTCAGCCACGGGCACCGCCTCCGGCGGCGCTGTTCCGGGAGCAAAAAGCCCGCTGTCCGTTCCAGAGGGAACAGCCGGAATTACGACGTCGACGGTGAAGTTCGCGTCGGGCGGCACCGAGATCAGTGGTTACCTCGCCCGGCCCGAGGCGGGCAAGCCCGGTCCCGCCGTCTTGGTGTGCCATGAGAACCGCGGGCTGACTCCCCACATCCAGGACGTCGCCCGGCGTTTCGCGAAGGAAGGCTATGCCGCACTGGCCATCGACCTGCTGAGCAGGGAAGGCGGTACAGCCAGCCTGGACCGGGATGCCGTTCCAGGTGCGCTCACCCAGGCGGGCGCACAGCGGCACGTCGCAGATTTCACGGCTGGATTCGACTACCTGCAGAAGCAGGACTTCGTGGATCAGGGCAGGATCGCCATGACCGGATACTGCTTCGGCGGGGGCATCACCTGGCAGTCCGCGGTGGAGATAACCGGCCTCAAAGCCACATCCGCCTTCTACGGACCCGCGCCCGATCTGGACAAGGTGCCCTCCATCAAGCCCGCGGTGTTCGGCGTCTACGCTGAACTGGATGACCGGATCACCGGCCCCATGCCGCAGCTCCGGGATGCCTTGGACAAGACCAGTGTCCGCCACGATCTCAAGGTTTATCCCGGCGTCGACCACGCCTTCCATAACGACACAGGCGACCGCTACAACGAGCAACAGGCAACGGCCGCCTGGAATGACACTCTGGCGTGGTTCAAGAAGTACGTCTAGCCGCTGCCTAGCCTGTGGTGTCCGTGCCGGCGGAGCCTTCCGTGGCGGTGTTTCCGCCTGCCTCCGGACCGGCGGAGCCGGAACCAGAGGTGTCGTGGGCGAGGGCTTTTTGCCGGCGATACACCTGGACCGCGATCGCCGTCGGAATGACAGCCAGGGCAAAGGCCCGCATCCAGGGGCGGTCCAGGACATGGCCGGTGACGGAATCGAGGGAGAAGCTGCCCGGCCCGCCTATCGTGAAGGATGCGGCCGCCAGGCCCAGGACGGCCGGATACTCAAGACCGCCTTCGGTGGCGAAGAAGCCGTTGGGGGCGTGCACGCTGGCAGCAACGCCCATGGTCGTGGCGGCAGCCGCGCCTGCAGCCGGGGTCCCCAGTCCCAGCGCCAGGGCGAGGCCGGCGCCCGCTTCACCGAGGCCGGCCAGGACGGCGCTCGGCTTCGCCGGCCGGAACCCCATGGCGTGCATCCCCTGGCTGGTTCCCTCGATGCCGCCACCGCCAAACCAGCCAAAGAGCTTCTGGGTGCCGTGGGCAATAAGGACGCTGCCCAGGCCCACGCGGAAAATGGTCTGTGCAGCTGTGGCGGCGACGGGGGTGACTGGACTGATGCTCGTGCGGCTCATGGAAATCCTCCTGCAAACCGTGCAGCCGTCCGGCTGCTCTTCAGGCGATCTGGTGCGACGATTCTAGTCCGGCTCCGGCCTAGTTGAGCCCGTTCCTTTGAGAGTCCTGCTGCTCAGGGTCCTGCTGCTTCGGCCCATGCTGCTTCAACTCCTGGCCTCTCGGCCGGGACTGCGGCAGATGCCCCTGCCGTCCGGCTTCGCGCACCAACAGGCGGATGTTTGCATATAGCACTGCCCTGACCGCGTCCGGTTCCAGCCGCTGCCCGCGCCGGATCCGTGATTCCAGTTCCTTGCAGCACCGCTCCAGCCGGAGGGCTCCGGCCATGGCGGAGGTGGCCCTGAGACTGACGACGGCGTCTGCGGCCATCCGCGGGTCACCGCCGGCCAGGGCCCGGAGGATGTTCGATGCGCGCTCCGGCAGCATCTGCAGGTAGTCGTCCATGAAAGCCTCCGCGAAAGCAGGACCCACTTCGTTGGCGAGGACCTGCAGCGGACCGGCATCCAGGACGGGGGTGTCTTCGGTTCCGGTCACTTCGCACCGCCTGCTGCTGTCCCCTGCATGCCTCGCCCATCGGTTGGTGCCGCGACTCTGCTGCGCGGCTTACCGGACACTTTCGCGCGGGGACCTCAAGAGAGGAGAAACTTTTGCCGATGTTCGGATCAAGAATGCGGACCGGTCAGGCCCGTTCGAGCAGCACCATCACTTCGTAGTGCGTCGTCTGCGGGAACATGTCCAGCACCCGGGCCCGCCGTGCGGTGAAGGAGGGCAGTGCCGCCAGGTCACGTGCCAGCGACTGCGCATTGCAGCTGGAGTAGACCACATGCTGCACAGAAGACGATTCCAGCCAGCCGCACAGTTCCTTGCCGATGCCCCTCCGCGGCGGATTGACGATGACCAGTTCGGGAGCCTGGTCCGCGGCGAGGGCAAAGGCTGTGGCATCTCCCGCCTGGAAGCTCATGCCCTGCAGCCCTGCCTCCTTGGAGCTGAGCCTGGCCGAGACAATGGCTTCGCTGCTGGTCTCGATGCCGGTGACCTTACGCGACGGACCAGCGCAGTGCAGGGCAAAGCCGCCCACGCCGCAGTACAGGTCCCAGACCGAGGCCGGTGCCAGTTCGCTGACCCATTCGCGCCCCTGCCGGTACAGAGCTGCCGCCATATCGCTGTTCGTCTGGAAGAAACTCTGCGGGCGGAGGTGGAGGTCGAGCTCATTTACCCGCATCCGCAGCGTGGACTGTTCGGTGAGCAGTATCTCGCGGTCGCCTTCCAGGACAGCCTTGTGCTCCGGGTGCAGGTTGACCGAGACCACCTTCGCCTGCGGCAGGGCGGCCAGGAGCCAGGGGAGGTGCTGCCGGATCCGCGGCAAGAGCTTTTCGGAACGCAGGACCAGGCGCAGCATGACCTCGCCGTCGGGGGATTCGGTGATGATCAGGTGCTTGAGTTCGCCGCTGCGCCGCGGGACATCATAAGGCGTGAGATGGGCGCGGGTGATGAAGGCGGCCAGGACCGGAAAACAGGCGAGCAGGCCGGGCGAGCAGACACCGCATTCGCGCAGGTCCACACCCCGGCCCTCGGCGTCAAGGATCCCGATCGTGGGGTTCCTGGCAGTGCCGCCCACCACCATCTTGGCCTTGTTGCGGAAGCCGGACTCGCGGCTCCCGACAGGCGGAAGCCACTCCAGGGAGGTGGGATCAGAGAGGAGCGTCTGGCAGTGCAGCTGCTTGCCGGCCAGCTGTTCGTCGTAGGGCCTGCCCATGTGGGTGCAGGAGAGGCAGCGGGCGGCATCGAAGTAGGAACATTGCATGTCTGGTTAATTCTACTTTTTCTGCGGACTGCCTCTGGCCGCCGGTCAGGAGGGTGGCCGCTGGCGCTTGGGAAGGCCGATCCGGTCCAGGTCATTGGCGGGTACGACGGCGGCCCCTCCCGACCGCGCCCGGGCCTGCTCGGCGAGGAAATTCACGTCGCCGTACCGGGACGAAAAATGCGTGAGGACCAGCTTTCCGGCACTGCCGCTCGCGGCCAGCTCCCCGGCCTGGCCTGCTGTGAGGTGGGCATACTGGGCTGCCAAAGCTGCGTCCTCGTCGCTGAATGTCGATTCCGTGACCAGAAGGTCGACGCCGTCGGCCAGGCTTTCGGCTCCCTCGCAGGGTGCGGTGTCCATGATGAATGCGAAACCCTGGCCTTTGCGGGGAGTGCTGACGTCCTCCAGCCGCACACCCCGCAGCGTCCCCTCCCGCTGCAGCCGGCCGGCATCCGGTCCGGAAATGCCGGCCGCCGCCAGCCGCCCGGGCAGCATAGTTCGTCCGTCCGGTTCGGTCAGCCGGTAGCCGTAGGCCTCAATGCGGTGCCGCAGAGGCCGAACCTCCAGCCCCGGAGCGATTTCCCCGCCCTCTGAGTGGGGTTGCAGACGGAGGTCGATGCCGGGCGAAGCCACCGATACGAGCGCCCGGACGACTTCCTCTCCGGAAGCGGGATAGTGCAGGTACACGGGGTGCTTCACGCCGTCCAGCGCCATGCGCGAGAGGACGCCGGGAAGCCCATAGCAGTGGTCGCCATGCACGTGGGTGAGGCAGATGCGGGTGATCTGGTTGGCGGAGACGCCAGCATGGATCATTTGCCGCTGCGTGCCCTCGCCAGGATCGAAGAGCAGGCCCTCACCGTCCCACCGCAGCAGGTAACCGTTATGGTTGCGCGTCCGCGTAGGCACTTGCGATGCGGTGCCAAGAACGACGAGTTCGCGCATGTGACCGAGTCTCTCACAGGCGCGGGCGTCAGCGCTCGTAGCGCACCAGCCCCAAGGGGTCCGCATCTTCGGACGCCCCTACAACGTTCCCGTCAGTGTTGTTCCGGGTAGCGGGGGCGCCATGGACCGGTAGGTGTGGCCGGTGGGGGTGGTGATTTCGATGGTGTGTCTTGGTCCTGGTCTGGGGCGGGATTGCCAGCCAGGGAGTTCTTTGGTGTGGTTGCAGGCTTCGCAGAGTCCGGCGCCGTTTTCGAGGGATGTCGGACCGTTGTCGTGCCACGGAACGATGTGGTCGTGGTGGCGGATGGGTGCGTCGCAGTAGGGGGTGCGGCAGGTGTCGTCGCGGACTTGGATGAAGCGGCGCAGCGGTGGCGGGAAGAGCCTTCGTTTGGAGTCCATGGCCACCAAATCGCCGGTGTCCGGGGCGGTGTAGAGCCGGCGGAGCCAGACCTTCAGTTCCGCAGCTGCGTTTGTTTCCTGCACTGCGTCCTCGTGGCAGCTATTTGAGCCGGCAGCGTTTGAATCGGCGGTGGTTGACCGGTGGCGCCTCTTGGCTGCGTGTCCCGGTGCCAGGAGTTCGCGGGCCCATGCGGCGGGGACGGTGCCGTAGCCGGTGAGGCGGGCGGGTTCGGAGTCGGATTGGAGGAGGGTGCGGTCGGTCCTGACGAGGTTGATGTCAATGCCGCTGATCCCGCCGGGGGGTGCCGGTGATGGATTCGACGAGGGTGTCGGCCATGGCCTGGTTTTTGGAGCGCGGGTCCCCGGCGGAGCGGAGGGTGTCGGCCTGCCGGGTCAGTGCCGTGTAGACGGCGACGCCTTCGTGGGCGGGCAGCAGCGCGGTGAGGTAGGTCATGCAGTCCGGGGCCGGGCGCAGGCTCACACCCCGCTCGGACGCTGCGTGGCTGGCCCGCTGGGTGACCGAGCGCGGATCCCGCCGGATCGCGGCGGCCTTGACAGCGGCGATAACGCCGCGGGTCCCCACCCCGTCGAAGGTCCCGGTGTCGGCGGCGAGTTCCTCGTCGACGGCGGCGCGGTCTTCGACGGTCAGGCAGGCTGTTTCCTTCACCACGTGCATGGCCTTTTCTTCGCTGAGCCGGCCGGTATCCAGGGCGGTGAGGGTGTGGGGCATTTCGATGACGAGGGCTTTGGCCATGCCCAGCAGCCGGCCGCCGCGGTGCGGTGACTCGCCCCGGGCCAGGGCGATCTGCTCAGCCACACCCAGACCCGCGTCCTTGGGCCGCTTCCTGCCCAACTCCTCAGCCGCCAGGGCGCTGCTGGTGGCCAGCCCGGAAGCGGCCTGCCCAAGTCCAGCCTGCGCCGGATCGTCCACAGTCGCGAATTCGGCTAGTTCCTGCCGCTGCCTGGCCTCAAACTCGACCGCGAGCCGGGCCTGCTGCCCGGTGGCCCAGCGTTTGAATTTCTCCAGCAGCGCGGTCTGGTCGATCAGCCCGGGCCCGTCGGCCGTGAGATCGGCCCGCAAAAGCGTCTTCACGGCCCCGACCCGGCCGTCGAGACCCAGCCCGGGAGCATCACCGCCCGAGTGATCGCCACCGGTGAACGAGGCCTCGTAAAACAGCGCTTCGGGGAACGGGTCTTCCGGGAGGTCGCCGTCGTCATACTCCCCGCCGGGGAAGGGGTCCTCCGGATACGCGGACTCCGGATCGGCGCCATAGGGAAAGTCGTCGCCGGCGAAGCAGTCGCCCGCGAACTCGTCGAAGGGAAAGACCTCGCCGGAAGACCAACCGTGCGGAACCGTGTCGCCAGGGAAAACTGCGCCTGCAAACAGGGCCTCCGGAACATCGGCCTCCGGAACCGCGGCAGCAAGCGGAGCGACGCCACGCGGCGCCCCCGCTGTCACTGCTGGATTCCCCAGAACCTCCATGACCACAGTCTGCCAACGGGGTACGACAAAATAAGGCGGATCAGGGACCAGACGCGGGTAGATTCAAAAAATTTTTTGGAGGCGGTCCCGGAACGAAAACTGGGTAGCAGATCAGGGCGTTCCCGGAACGCCCCGACCTGCTACCCAGTTGGGCAATCAGTGTCTTTACTTGTAGACGCGGACCCAGTCGACCTGCATCTGGGACGGCGTGGTGCTGGTACCGTCGGGGAACCAGTCGAGCTGCAGCGTCTGGTGCACGCTACCGGAAGGCTGGTGGGCAGGGTTGGTGTCGGTGAAGGTCTTCACGCCGTCGATGTAGCCGGTGATGCCGGCCGGCGTCCATTCCACGGCGTAGTTGTGCCACTGTGTGGTATCCACTGCTTTCGCAGAGTACGTCTGCTTTTCGCCACTGCATGCGTAGTGCAGGAAAAACTTCACCAGGGTTGTATCGGCGGTGCTCTCCGCGTAGTCAACCTCGTCGCAGGTGGAGGACTCGATGACCGGATTGAGAATGAGGACCGGGTGGTATTCGGAGTCCCGCTTGTTCGTCTTCATGCGGGTTTCCCAGCGGCCGTACTTCTGGTTGGCAAACTTTGCCGACATGCCGCCCGTGGTACCGGCGGAGTCGCCGCTGACAGTTGCAACACCGTTCGCGACAGACCAGGCCTGGGGGCTGCGCACGCCCTTGCCTGCGTGCCCGGCGCTGTTGTACACGCTCCACTTGGTGCGGTCGGGGGTGCCCGTGTAATTGAATTCGTCCCCGGCAACAACTGAACCCCAGCCGAGGGCGTTGGCAGCTTGGGTGCCGTTGCCCGCGGTGCCCGGTGCGGCCTTGGCCGGTGCCGGAGCGGGTCGGGCGGGAACGGCCGCAGCTTTCGGCGCGGCGGAGTTGGCGGCAGCGGCGGGCGCCGCAGCGGCAGGGGCGACGACGGCGGGAGCCGCCGGTGCCGGCGCCGCGGCTTTGGCATTAGTTTCCTTTGACGCTGCAGTCTTGGCGGTGGCAGCTTTTGCCGCGCTGGCCTTGGCGGCAGCAGCCTTCGCCGCGGCAGCCTTCTTGAGTGCGGCAGCCTTCTTGGCTGCAGCCAGGCTGGCGGCACTCGACGGTGAGACAGCCGACGCCTTCTTCGCGGTGGCTGAGCCAGGAGCGACGGCCTGGCTGGTGGCGGCCGTTCCTGTGGCGGCAGCAGCCTGCCCGGATGCCTGCTCCGCGGAGGGAGCGAGGCTGCAACCGGTCAGTGATAAAGCACCGATGCTGATGGCGATGGCTATGTTTCTCTTAAGCAAAAGACCCCTCCGGGCACACGGCTGCCGCGCAGAAGGCAGCCACAATCAAGGTGGAAAAGAAAAGCACGAAGCATTTCTGGGCCCCGGTCGACGGAGCCGGAGCGGCGGAAAAGCCGCCCTGCGCGTCCGGAGCCCGGTGCGGGTCCCGGAGGCCCCATTGGGGCCGTCCCTAGCGGAACAGGCGTCAACGTTACTTGATCGTTACCAAATCCCGCAAAGCGTCCGGGCCGGGCCGGACTGGCTGCGGGGCTGATTTCCCGGACTGACCTGCGTGTACATTTTTGTGACGCCGCCGGGAAATACGGTTCCCGCCGCAGTCCGGCTGTTGCCTTGGACGGGAGCGTGGCAGGTGGACGCGCCGCCGCCCGGACCGAAAGAATGGGCGGGTGAGTGCTGCCGGCGAATTCGTGGATGACACTTTGCAGCGCGAGGCCTCGTGGTACCGGGCCGAGGACCTGCGTCACCGGTTCGGCAGCGGGATGCAATATTACGGCGCGTCGGTGGGCGCCGTGCGGGGAACAGTGCGGGACGCGCTCCGCCGACACACCGGACTGACCCACGACGAGGTCACGGCACTGAGTTCCGAACTTTGGGAGGTGCCTGTGTACGAGCGGCGCCTGGCCGCTGTCGTCCTTTTGCAGTCCAAGGTGGAACTGCTGACCAACTCCGACCTGACACGGATGGAGGGCTTCGTGCGGGAGGCGCATCTGCCGACGCTCGTGGACCCGCTCGCCGTCGACGTCGTTGGACCGCTGGTGGAGGGGCTCGCCGGCCAGCCGCGCATGCGGGCAGATACCGTCCTTGACCGATGGGCAGGGGACCCGGACGTCTGGCTGCGCCGTGCCTCACTGATCGCGCCGCTGCGGGCACTGAAGGCCGGTGGCGGGGACTGGGACGCCTTCGTGCGCCGGGCCCGGATCGTGGCGGACTTGTCGCCGGGGCAGGGCGGCGGCTCCGACGGCGGCCCTGACCAGGAGGCGATGACAACCGTGCTGGAGGCTGTGGCGGAGCGGCGGCCGGAGCTCCGGCCCACATTCCGCGGCTTGGGAGCCTGACCGCCTCTGTGGCCAGTGGCCTCTGTGGCCAGTGGGCAGGGCAGGTACTAAACGGCAGCTGAAGCGGGCTGCAGCTCTTCGGCAGCTTCCGGCGAACCGGTACCGACGGCGTCTTCCGCGTCCGCGTTGACCGGGCCGCCGGCAGGGCGGGCAACTGCGACGGCGGCAGCCGGGACGGTGTGGATGTGCTGGCGGAGGGGGTGGAACTGGCTGTGCCCCATGCTCCCGAACTCGTAGGCGCTCTCTGCGTGCTCGGACCGGTCAACGCCGGCGACTTCAGCCTCATGGCTGACCCGGAAACCGATGGTCTTGTGGATTGCGAGGCCGATGATTGCCGTCATCAGACCGGAGAGTGCGAGCGTGATGAGAACGGCAACCGTCTGGGCGATGAGCTGCTGGACGCCGCCGCCGTAGAAGAGCCCGCCGCCTTCGCCGTTGACGGGCAGCGCAATGAAACCGAGGGCGAGGGTGCCGACCAGGCCGGAGCCCAGGTGCACGCCGACCACATCGAGGGAGTCATCGAAGCCGTACTTGAACTTCAGCTCGACGAACAGTGCCGATGCCACGCCTGACACGAGGCCCAGGCCGATGGCGGCCACTGGGCTGATGTTGGCGCACGACGGCGTGATGGCCACGAGGCCGGCAACGGCGCCGGATGCTGCGCCCAGGGAGGTGGGGTGGCCGTGGCGGATCTTCTCCGTCACGAGCCAGCTCAGCATGGCGGCGCAGGGGGTGACCAGCGTGTTGACCCAGATCAGTCCGGCCTGCTCTGCGGTGGTGGCGGCACCGGCATTGAAGCCGAACCAGCCGAACCAGAGGAGCCCGGCACCCAGCATGATGAAGGGGACGTTGTGCGGGCGGTGCCCCGGGTCCTTTCCAAAGCCATGGCGCTTGCCGACGATCAGGGCGAGGACGAGCGCGGCGATGCCGGAGCTGATCTCGACGACGGCGCCGCCGGCAAAGTCGATGACCTGGCCGAAGATGGCGGTCACTGCACCGCCCTGGCTCATGAGGCCCCCGCCCCAGATCATGAAAGCGAGCGGGCAGTAGACGGCAGTGATCCAGATCGGCACGAAGAGGACCCATGCCGTGAACTTGGCACGGTCGGCAATCGCGCCGCTGATGAGGGCCACAGTAAGGATCGCGAATGTTCCGGCGAACCCTGCCTTGATGAGATCGGCGCCCATGAGGCCGTTCAGGCCGAAGCTGGCGAACGGATTGCCGAAGACGCCGAGAACGCCTTCACCGGTGCTCATGGAGTAGCCCCAGAGAACCCAGACGACGCCCACGATGCCGACGGACACAAAGCTCATCATGATCATGTTGAGGGAGGCCTTGGCCCGGGTCATGCCCCCATAGAACAGGCCCAGTGCCGGGGTCATGAGCAGCACCAGTGCCGCCGACACCATCATCCAAACGTTCGCCGCAGTAATTTCCACGCGCTTTCCCTTCCCAGGAAACTCTTCCTCTCCGCGGACCGCTGATGCCGGCGCCACGCCCCTCATTGATATTGGTGGAGTTATGTTTCGGGTCTGGGCGCGGCAAGTTACACAGGGGTTTCAAAAATCGTGGCAACGTAAAGCCCGCGTGACTGCCGTGTTTCAGTTTTGTTAACGGCGCCTTTCTGCAGGAACCATTCTTCGTGCATGCCGCGAGAACTTGCCCGGAACGGCGGGGAAAACGGGATCGGGTGCCGTGAAAGCGGCCTCCGGCAGCGCGCGTTACAGGCGGATGACTGAAACATATCCATGTCCGGGTCCGTTCCCCGGCTCCGTTGTGCGGCCGATGCAATTCCTGCCGGGCCTGTTGACCGCATCTGAGTGGCGCCGTCACCATGGGATATGACTGAATCTGCTGCCACCGGCGATGACTACTTCACTGAGAATCCCCACGCGGACGTTGCGGCGGAAGCTGCTGGCACCCCGGAAGCTCCTGAAAGCCCCGAGACCGTCGAGGACATCGCCGAGGAGGTGCGCGACGAGATCCGGCTGGGCCACGTGGACGACGAGGTGAGCCACGTCCTGGAGGAACGGCTGGACGATGCCGGCATCAGCATGCGCCCCGAGGATGTGGACGACCTCGCCGAGGACATTGAACGGGACGTCTCCAGTTAGGAACCGCCATGAACGACCCTCACGACCTGGAGCGGTTCGTCACCGCGCAGGACGACGGTGCCACGTACACCCAGGCCCTGGAGGAGCTCCGGGCAGGCAGCAAGCGGAGCCACTGGATGTGGTTCGTCTTTCCCCAGATCGCGGGCCTGGGGCAAAGCGCCACCTCCAGAAGGTACGCCATCGCATCCCTGGATGAAGCGCGGGCCTACCTGCGGCACCCCGTTTTGGGGCGGCGGCTGGTCGAGTGTGCCGCCGCGGTGGACAACGTAAGCAACCGCGGCGCCACCGAGATTTTCGGCGGCATCGACGCCCGGAAGCTGCAGTCCTCCATGACGCTCTTCCTGCGGGCGGCCCCGGAGGAGCAGGTGTTAGGCCGCGTTCTGGAACACTTCTTCAACGGGGAAGCCGACCCGGCCACCGACAGGCTCCTGGCGGGCCAGGGCACCTAAGTGGCAGCTGCCCTTCACCCCGCCAGTTGCCGGACCTAGACTGGGAGCACGAGCCGGCCTGCACCCAGCAGGCTGCGCAGACGGAAGGACAGTGGCATGGGTCTGGACGACAAAATCGACAATGCAGCAGAGAAGCTTGGCGGCAAGGCCAAGGAAGGCGCCGGCAAGGCCAGCGACGACCCGGGGCTTGAGGCCGAGGGCAAGGCTGACCAGTCCGCGGCCGATCTGAAACAGGCCGGCGAAAAGGTCAAGGACGCATTTAAGAAGGACTGACCACTCAGGTCACCACGCCTGACTCTCCGTCTGCAGCGGAGATTTCGAGGGAGTTCCGCCGGTACTGCGGCGGGGCTCCCTTCCCTTTTCCCGCCTTCCATCTTTCGTCCGTGATCGAAAGGCACCCCATGCGCCATGTCCACCGCCCGTACCTGATTGCCTCCTTGGGTGCCGCCGTTGCTCTGGGCCTGACCGGTTGCGGGTCCGGCCTCCCGCCGGGCGCATCCGGCGACACCCCGCCCTCCGCCGTCGCTCCGACAGGTCCCGGCAGCCCTGCTCCTGGCTACTCTGGAGAGCTGATCCCTTTCACCTTCCCTAACGGCCCGCTTTCCCTTCAGTATCCGCTCGAGTGGCATGCCGGACTTGCCGAGGGCGGCGGGATGCCGCAGGGGTCAAGTACCGCAACCCTTTCCGACCCCCAGAGCACCAATGAGGTCACCGTGTATCTGGGAAAGACTGCAGATGCTGTGAGCCATCCGGTCAGCAGGACCGTCTTCGAGTCAGAGCCGGTCCCCGGTCTTAGCGGGCAGGCTGCACCTGCGGCCAATTACTCCTTCTATGTGGACCGGATGGACGGCAAACCGACCTACCGGATGCACCTGACGGCCGGTGCTCCCGCTGCCGGGAACTCCGCTGCACTCGACGGCATCATCCGGGTCGGGGAGGACGTCCTGGTGGCAGAGGCCCACTTTACGAAGCCCTTCGCCAGCGACGACGCCGCCAAGGCCTGGCTCGCCGGCACCGAGGGCCAGGCCTTCAAAGCACTTTTCCTGAGCATGGCCTACGGCGGGCGCTGAGCTCCGCTTTACCGCAAACCCCGTTCAGACCGTCACCAGCAGGACGTCGTCCAAACGCCCGTTCACAACGACGGCGGTCATGTACGTGCACGCAGGCTGCCGGCGGCGGTCGGTGGGCGAGCCCGGGTTCAGCAGGCGCATTCCGCCGGGCGCCACCGTATCCCAGGGAATGTGGGAATGGCCGAAAACCAGCACATCGGCATCCGGGAACAGCGCTTCACAGCGCTGCTCGCGGCCCTTGGCCTGTCCGGTCTCGTGGATCATGCTGAACCGGACGCCGTCGAGTGTCACACTGGCGGTTTCGGGCAGACGCTGCCGGAGTCCGTCGCCGTCGTTGTTGCCGTACACGCCGACCAGGTGCCGGCTTCGCTGTTCGAACTCGTCGAGCAGCGCCTCGCTGACCCAGTCGCCGGCGTGGAACACCACGTCGGCGCTGTCGACGGCGGCCCACACCTGGTCAGGGAGCGCCCGGGCGCGCTTCGGGACATGGGTATCGGCAACGAAGACCAGGCGAAGGCTCATCGAAGCATCTTCCCATGAGGCAGACTGGGACGATGGAGAAAATAGTCCCGCCCTCGCCCGGTGACCCCCGCCGTCCCCTCGGCCCCCGCGACCCGGGCGATGCCTGGGTGGAGGGAGAGCGCGGGCGGTTCTGGGGCCGGTTCGGCTCAGCCGGGCTCCTGGTCCATGATGAGCGGAAGGGGGTCCTGCTGCAGCACCGCGCCACCTGGAGCCACCACGGCGGAACCTGGGGACTTCCTGGCGGCGCACTGCACCAGGGCGAGGACGCCGTGGCGGGCGCCCTGCGGGAGGCTTTCGAGGAGGCGGCTGTACCGGAACAAAACGTCAGGGTGCTCTTCACGTCCGTGTTCGACGTCGGTTACTGGACCTACACCACCGTTGCGGCGCGCGTGCTCGAACCGTTCGAACCGGCCATCAGTGACCCCGAGAGCATCGAATTGCGCTGGATCCCAGTCGAGGAAGTGGCCGGCATTGACCTGCATCCTTCCTTTGCCGCCTCCTGGCCGGAGCTGCGGGGCAGGCTGCTGAACGGCTCCGATGCCGGAGAGGTTTAGCCATGGTCGATTCTGAGAAGTTCCGGCTGCTGCTGGAGGAGGAGCGGGCGAGGAAGGTCGCCCTCCTGCCGGCCCTTCGCGCAGACATCTCCTCGGCCAATGCCGCCCGGCAGAACTCCAACGTCGACGACGAGCACGATCCCGAGGGAGCCACCATCGCCTTTGAACTGTCGCAGGCGTCGGCTCTCCTGGACCAAAGCCGGTCCGGCCTGGCGGAGGTGGATGCGGCGCTCGACCGGATCGAAGCGGGCACGTACGGAATTTGCACGGTGTGCGGGGAAGAGATCCCCGAAGGGCGGCTGGAAGCCCGCCCCTGGACCCCTTTCTGCATCCGCCACACGGGCGGACGGGCTTAACCCGTTTTCAGTCCGCAGGCCGTACCCGGAGCCTGTTCCACCGGAGGGAAGAGCATCGTACTCTAGGGCTGGGAGGTGATTGCCATGCAGGCAACCCAGGGAGACCGCATCATCATCCGGGGCAGGACAGTGGAGTCCTCGGACCGGCACGGTGAGATTTTGGAGGTCAAGGGCCCGAACGGAACGCCGCCGTACCACGTCCGTTTTGACGACGGCCACGAGACCATCCTGTACCCGGGCGGCGACTTTACCGTCGAGCACCACACCACCTAGCTGCCCGGATGCCCACACGCCCACGGCCTGACCGGACCCTGATCGCAGTCCTTGCCATCATTGCCGGTCTCGTGGCCGTGGCGCTCGCCGTGGTGTTTTTCCGCGGCCAGACGGAGCTTTTGCCCGAGAACACTCCCGCGGGTGTGGTCCAGCGGTACGCCGCGGCCGTCCTCGATGGCGACGAGGCGGCAACCAGGCGCTATTCGACTGACGGACGTTACGGAACCGGGCAGCCGGACGGGCCCTGTACCCAGGTGGAACGTCCGGCGGCGGGCGCACCCCGGGTCACGCTGGTGTCCACTGTGGAGCATGCCGACACGGCGGAGGTGCACGTCGTCCTTGCCACCTCCAGCGGCAGCGGCCCGTTCGGAAATTCCGAGTATGAGACCGGGGCCGTGTTTGGCCTTGAACGGGTGAACGGCAACTGGCTTGTTTCCACTGCCCCGTGGCAGTTCAGCATCTGCCCGGTTCCGGCGAAGCCATGAGCAGGGCGGGGACGGGTTCGGTGGCGGCGGCACCGTCCGCCCTGGCCACGGTGCGGCGGCTGGTGGTGTTTTCACTCCTGTTTGTCCTCGTGCTGGTCGGCACCTCCGGTGTGGGAGGCCTGCTGGAGCGGCTGTTTGCCTTGGGCACTACCCCGGCGGGGAACGACGCCGGTGGTCTGGCCCGGTCCCTCGCCTTCGGGCTCGTTGGCGGCTGCATGGCCGCCGTGCTGTGGTGGCTTGTCTGGCGCCGGCAGGGTTCGGAAGCTGAGCGGTCCTCGGTTGCCTGGGGTCTTTACGTCGGAGGGGTCTACGCGGTGGCCCTGATCACCGCCGTTACTGCCTTGCTCGGCGCTGCCTCCGAGCTGGCGGGACTGCTGGCCCCTGCCGCGTCCGGCGCTGCGGGTGAACCCCGGGGGATTGAGGGCGCCCACTGGCGCTCGTCCCTCGCCACGGGTCTGGTGTGGGCTGCGGTTTGGGCCTGGCACTGGTGGATGTGGCAGCATCGCGGGAAGGGGCCCCGCCGGCTGGACACCGTCCCCGCGCTCGCGGGGTCTGTCTTCGGCCTGCTAATAGGTGCCGGCGGAGCCGTGACCGCGCTCGGCAACCTTATTGACGCAGCCCTGCGGGGGCTGTCAGGCGCACAGGACCTGGGACAGCCGTGGTGGGTCTCCGTGCTGCAGCCACTCTTCTGGGCCGGCGGAGGACTCCTGGTCTGGTGGTGGCACTGGGTCCGCGGCGAAGCCCGGCGCCTTTCCTCGGCGCTGGCCGCCGTGGCTGCTGCAGTCTTTGGCGTGCTGGGCGGCTGCCTCACGGCAGTGGCGGGCGCCATCACGGCGGTGTTCGTCCTCCTGCGGCTGGCCCTGGACCGTTCGGATGAGACTGTCCGGCTTGTTGATCCCCTTGGCCCGGCGTTGGCCGCGGCGGCCGTTGGGGCACTCGTCTGGCGCTACTACTGGCTAGTCACGGCCGAGCGGTCCGGCAGGCTGGCGGAGACGGGGCTGCTGCTGGTGTCGGGAGCGGGGCTGACCGCTGCTGCCTCGGGCGTGGGAGTCGTCGTCAACGCGGCCCTTGGCTTTGCCGAAACAACCCTCGCGGGCACGGGAACGCGCACACTGCTGCTCGGCGGCATCAGTGCACTCGCCGTTGGCGGGGCGGTCTGGTGGCGGGCCTGGCGACCGGCATACCGCAGCGGACTGGTGAGCGCCGATGAATCGGGCGGTGTGCCCTCCAGGGGTGCTGTTCCTTCCAGGGGCGCTGCACGGCGGATCTACCTGGTGGCCATTTTCGGCATCAGCGCTGTCGTGGCGCTGGTCGCCCTGCTGGTTGCCGGTTACCAGGCCTTTGAGTTTTTGCTGGATCCGCTGGGTTCCGGAAACCTGGTGGGACGGATCCGGGCGCCGCTCGGACTGCTGACCGCCACCGCACTCGTGGCCGCCTATCACTACAGTGTCTGGCGAGGGGAACGGGCGCCGCAGCCGGAGAGCGGCGCAGATTCAGTCAAAGGGGCCGGTCCGGCCAGCGCCATCGGCCAGGTCATTCTGGTGACGGGCTCCGATCCGGAGCCGCTGTCACAGACCATCCGGAAGGCGACCGGGGCGGACGTGACGGTCTGGCTGCGGACCGGCCCAGCCGTAGACTCCCAACGCCCGGAGCCCGGGGAACCCAACAGCGGCGGGCCGCAGCCGGCAGCTGTCGTGGCCGCGCTCGAAGGTGTGACTGGGGAGAAGGTGCTGGTCGTCGTCGGACCCGGCGCCCGGATCGAGGTTATCCCCGTGCGGGAGAACACGGACGCACCGCATGAATCCGGGGACTTTGGCCTCAGGAAACGGGCAGCCCCTTGATCGGAGCCCGGTCCGCGCCGTATTCGGCCGTCACCAGGATGGGCAGGTGGTCCGATTTTCCCCGGGGGAGGGTCTCCACGCTTTCAATGTCCAGGCCCAACGACGTCGCAAAGTCGAAGTGGCCCTTGAACACCTTGTAGCGGGTGTATGTCCTGCGGTTGCTCAGCGACAGGGCGTAGCCGGAGTTCTTCATGTGCGTGTGAAGGCTCTTGGTGAAGAACGGGTAGTTGAAGTCGCCCACCATCAGGGTCATAAGCCCGGTGCCCATGCTCAGGAGCTCGGCATGCGCGGCGTGGATCTGCTTGCGCCGCAGCGAGTTTGAGGCAGTGAGCGGGGCGGCGTGGAACGATCCCACCACAAGCTCGTGGTCCGTTTCGTTGTCCACCATGCGCGTCCCGATCAGCCGCTCATGCGCAGGCGCCATCACACGGTCATGCATGGACTTCTTCAGGGCGAAGGTCTGAGTGTCCAGGGCCGTGAAGCGGTCTGTCCGGTAGTAGATGGCCAGGCCCAGCCGGTTGCCCTTGGTGTAGTCGGCCAGGTGGAGCGGGCCGAGGGTGTCGGGCAGGTCGGATGAGTCACATTCCTGGAGGCAGAGGACGTCTATCCCGAAATTGCGGGCCAGACTCATCAGTTCGCCACTCGCTTTGTGCTTGCGGAGGTTGTAGCTAATAACTCTCATCGGTGGAACACCTCTTCCGAGGGCTGCTAGAAGGACCTGTCTGGCGAGTCTATCCAGATCATCATATGGAGGCCGCGACGTTAAGCGCGCGTCCGGCGCGGCAAAATCTCCCGCGCCGGACGCCAGGGCCTGTGTCCCGCGGCCTGTTTACCTGCCGCCCGGCCCGTGTCCCTGGGTGTACTCGCCGGCCGTGACCGTCCCGAGCTCGCTGGCGCCGTCGAGGGAGCCCTCGCCCAGTCCTGACCCGACCTTCGCCGTCCCGCCGGTGAACACCGTGTACTGCTTGCCTGCTTCGATGGCCGGCGACGAAAAGACGAGGGAGGCGCTGGCTTTGGTGGTCACGAACGTGGCCACGAGCTTGCCGTCGGCGCCGGCAAGCTGAACGGTGGTGCCGGCCGGCTGGGTGGAGGTGAACGTGACCTGCACGCCTGACTGGGTGGAGCTTGTTCCGGGTGTGACCACCATGCCTGCGCTTCCTGCCGCGGCGACGGTTCCTCCGCTGACGGCCAGCTCGCCGTTGACGTCCAGGGCGCCGTTGCCGTTGCTTTCGGGGCCGTTGACCACCACGGTGCCACCGGAGATGGAGGCGTTGCCGTTGGAGTCCAGGCCGTCGCCCGCCGAATTGATGGTGAGGGAGCCCCCGGAAATGTCCACTGAGTAGTCGCCAACGGTTTCGCCGCCGCCGGGCCCGCCGCCCATGCCGCCGCCCTGTGTTGCGGTCGAAGCGCCTCCGGAGGCGTTCACGCCGTCGTCGCTGGCGGTCACGGCCACCGCGCCGCCGCTGATGGCGATGTGCTGGGATTCCAGGCCCTCGGAGGATTCGGCTACCGTCACCGATCCGTTGGCGATGGCAAGCTGGTTTTGCGCCTTGACGCCGTCGTCCCCGGCGTTGACGGTCAGCTTGCCGCCGTTGACCAGCAGCCAGCCGCGGCCGTCGTCGGTGTCGTTGTCCGATGTGAAGCCGTCGCCGCCGGCCGTGACCGAGTAGGTGCCGTCCAGCAGCACGGCGTGATCCTTGCCGCGGATGCCGTCGTCAGCGGCGTTCACGGTGACGTTCCCTGCGGCGAGGACGAGACCGTCCTTGGACACGATGCCGTCGTTGTACTGGCCGTTGACGTCCAGGGACCCTGTGCCGGCCAGGGTCAGGTCGGCCATGGAGTAAAGTGCCGCATTCGGAGCATCCGTCCCCTGGTCCGTGTACGTGGCAGCGTCCTTGATCGAGTTGCTGCTGCCTTCCTCGAGGAACACGATGGCCTCATTGGCGCTCTGGACGATGAACGGTGAGCCCGTTGAGCTGGTGAGACTCACGCCGTCGAGGACCACCCGGACCACATCCTCCTCACCGGCGGCGATGACCACCCTGCCGTCGCTGAGGGAGCCGGAAAGCCGGTAGGTGCCGGCCGCCGTGATGGTGACGGTGTCGCCGTCGACTCTTACCCCGGCGGCATTGGCCGCCGCCGTGCTGGCGCCGCCCTTCAGGGTGACAGCGACTTCCTTCGCCGCATCCCAGGTGAGGTCATCGGCGTCGTAGTGGGTGTCTTCGGAGATCGAGGCTGCCGTGACAATCCGCGTGCCGGACGCCGAGCCGGTGCCGGCAGTTCCGCTGGACGCCGTGTTTCCGGAGGCTGAGCAGCCGGCGAGGGTGAGGGCCAGGGCGAAGGCGCCCACGGAGAAGGTCTTAGTGAATTTACGCATGATGGTTCCTTTTGAAGGACTGGGTAAGGGGGAAAAGGAAGGGCTGGAACAGCCGGGCCGGGTCAGGCTGCAGGTACGAGCCGCAGGCTGTGCCTCAGTGTCCGGTTCCAGCGGTTGGCAGGGAGATGCGGGTGAAGCGCGGCCATGCCGGTGGCGAACTTGGAGATCCTGGACGGCCGCACACCGTGCTGCCAGAGATGCCTGTCCAGCGGCCCGGCGGCCGATCCGGATTTGGTCTCGAGAACCACGCTGCCCGTCAGCACCCACGGCTGGCCGTCCCGGGCCTGCCAGGTGACGTCCGAATCGATCGTGGCCCGGCTGCCCGACTCAGGGAGGTACAGGGTGATACGGCGGTATCGGGTTTCCAGGACAGGGCCGAGGGTGCCGGCCGGGACATCGCCAACGGCTGCGGCCAGGGTTTCGTGGACATACTCCAGGCCCTCTGCCGTGATCCGGGAGCGGTCCGCAAGGTCGTAGGGGATGCGTTCCTTGACGGTGGCTGCCCGTGTCCCCTCGGTTTTGACCTCGAGGAAGCTGGTGCCGGTGTCCGTGTAGGTCCGGGTGCGGATCTTGTAGCGGCGGCGGCGCCCGTGTGCGGCCAGCAGGTAGCTGTCCAGTTGCGGGGTGTCGAAGTAGACGGAGTCGTAGGCGAAGGACCGGAGGCCGCCCATTTCGAGGACGCGGGCCTGGCCGCCAAAGGTTGCCAGCACCTGCCTGGCGGTTGCTGCCGGGACCACATACTTCCGGTCCACGCGGGTCTGCAGGGCGGCCGCCGCGTTGAGTTCCTCAAGGCTGATCGGTGGCAGGGCGGTTACATCCATGGTTCCGGCCCCGGCGGTCACGGGTGCGGCGCTCATGCCGCAGCTGCCGGGGCGGGAGCCTGCGTGGCTGGCGACGGAAGCGCTTCGTGCCACCCCGCGGGGTTTCCGGCGGCGCTGTCCGGACCGGCGCTGTCCGGACCTGCGCTGTCCATCCCGGCCATGCCGGTGCGGGTTTCGCGGGCGGGGAGGCAGGCGTACCGGACGTCCACGATGGTCTTGTCGTTCACCAGATCCAGTTCCTGCACCGTGACCGTGTGGACCTTCGCCGCTAGCAGGTCCTCAAGCCGGGCGGTGAGCTCGTCCTCCCGGGAGATCGCGCGGTCCAGGACGACGGTCTGGTGCCGGTAGGCCGGAAGGACCCGGCCGTGGTCGCCCACGAACATCACGGCAAGCACCAGGCCCATGAGGGAGAGCGTCAGCCAGACCGGCTCGACGCCGATGCCCGAGATCAGGCCCAGCGCCAGGGCAGAGAAGTAATAGGCAACTTCGTGCTGGGCCAGCTCGGTGGAACGGAGCCGGATGATCGAGAGAACCCCGAAGAGGCCCAGGCCCAGCCCCAGGCCGGCGGCCGAACCGGAGAGTGCTGTGGCCACGGCCAGGACGCCGATGTTCATTCCGAGGTAGGACACCGCCAGGTCCCTGCGCCGGTGGCGGCGTACATACAGGGCAAAGGTGAGCACGCAGATGGCGATGACGTCTGCGGCGATGAGGATCAGGTGGTTCATGGGAGTTCTCCGGGGTCTCGTGGTTAGCTACTTGCTACGATTCACGGCGAAGCTGTGCCGGGGCTGTGCCGGAACAAGGTCTGGTTTATGACCTGCGGCGAACAGGAACCGCTGCTGGATGGCGTAGCTCACGGCCAAAAGAGCCAGTTCGGTGAGCAGCTTGGCCGGAAGGTCCGCGACGCCGGCGCCTGCGAGCGCCGTCAGAAGTGCATAGTTGGCCATCAGCAGGAAAAGGGCCAGCAGGAAGTACCGGGCCGCGGCGGCGCTCGCGGGCTTGTCGCGGCCGTGCCTGAACACCAGCCTGCGGTTGATCAGGAAGTTGGCCGTGGCGCTCAGGCAGCGTGCGCCGACGACGGCCCCCAGGACAGAGCCGGTGGCGGCGCTGAGGGTGAGGAAAGCCACGGTGTCGATCAGGAAGCCGGCGAAGGACGACAGCAGGAACTTCAGTAGCGGGGCGTATACGCGTATCGAATCCGCGAGCGGCCGGAAATGGGACCCGGCATTGTGGTCCAGATAGATGGTGGCGATGCCTACGCTGGCGATCCTGTATCCCGCCGCCTTCGCCTCGAGGAGGACGTTCAGCTCGTATTCGTAGCGCTCGCCGCCCACCGTCAGGAGCCAGGGCAGCATTCCCGCCGGGTAGCCCCGCAGCCCCGTCTGCGTGTCGGGGATGCGCTCGCCGGTGGCCAGCCGGAACAGCAGCCTGGTGGCGGCATTCCCGATGCGGCTGCGTGCGGGAACGCCGCCGGCGAACGCGCGGGCGCCGAGCACCATCGAGGACGCGTCCGTTCCGGCTCGCTCGGCCACGCGGAGGATGTCCACGACGCTGTGCTGGCCGTCGCTGTCAGCGCACACCACGTCCTGCCCCGGGAACCGGTCCAGGATGAATGCGAAGCCCGTTTTCAGCGCGGAGCCCTTGCCCCGGTTCACCGGATGGGCGATGACGTGCACGCCTGCACGGCGGGCGCCGTCGAAAATCTGCCCGTAGGCCGGACCGCTGCCGTCATCCACGACGACGAGATTGAGGGAAGGGGCTGCGGCGCGGACCGCGCCAATCAGCTCGAGGAGCTGGGCGTCGGGCTCGTATGCGGGGATCAGGATGATCATGGCGGTGCCTCACTTGCCGATGTAGAGGATGTCAGAGGTGCCGCGCTCCCGGTTGGCGCCGAGGGGATTGTTCACCAGGGCGCCGTTGAAAAACATGGTGGAGGAGCCGCCGCCGTCGAGGTTGTATGCGGTCCGGGCACCGAGGTCCTTCATGATCCGGGCCATTCCGGTCATGGTGACGCCCGCGCTGTAACCCGGGCTGCGCCCGTCGACCACCACGAAGACCAGGTGGTTGGCATCAATCAGTCCCACGGCGGTCCGCGGCTGCTCGCCCTGGATGGAGTGGTTGCCGAAGTTGGTGTCCACCTCGATGTCCTCGATGCCGTCCGCGACCTGGCTGTCAAGGACAATCGCCGGTCCGAAGGACAGCGTGTTCCAGGCGCCGTCGGCAACCAGCTCCTTGGCGTTCGTGGCGGTTTCGTCGTAGACCTTCACGGTTCCGTCCCGGTAGAAGGCCAGCCCCTGGCGGGCGCCCTCGTCCCGGTAGGTAACGCCGTTGCGGATGACGATGCCGGTGTCCCGGAAGCCGTAGTAGTCGCCGTTGATGGCGAAGACGGCATTGTGGGCGGCAGCAATTTCCGAGGTGGTCTGGGTGATGTTCTCCCCGAAGCTGTCGTTGGCGAACGCGGACTTGAGCGTCGTCGCGTCGTCAAGGACGACGTCGGCAACGTAGTACGTGACGGTGCCGTCACCGCTGCCGGTGGCCACCGTGGAGATTTTGATGGTAGTGCCGTTGCCCGTATAGGAGGTGTCGGTGAGGGAGGCGGCGGACCCAGCCGTGGTGGTCCCGGCAGACACACCCTGCGCGGCCTCGTAGGCCGACACATCGGAGATTTCCACGTGCTGGACCACGAACCGGTCCAGCGCCCAGGCGGTGGCGCCGCCCGCGGAGAGTACAAGCGCGGCGCCTGCCGTGAGGAAGGCCCGGCGGGATGGCTTTCTTACCTGTTTGCCGTGCTGGCGCACTTCGGTGGGGGAGTTCTGCTGTGGTGTCATGCATCATTTGTATGGACCTGACTTATGCCTGCTGTGAGCCGGACATTTGAGGAAGCTGTGAAAGGGTTCGGCCGGGGAAGGGTTCCCTGCGCCGGAAGCGATAGGGTGATCCGGGATTACCCATTACGCTTCGAAGGAGTCACCGTTGACTGCTGAACTCCCGGAACTTGCCGACGGCGAGTTCTATTACCAGGACCTCGGCGGCGGCCGTTTCCGCTCCTCCATCCACGCCCAGGGCGCCTGGAACGCCCACGAACAGCACATGGCGCCGGCGTCGGGCCTCATGGCGGACCGTCTGGAGCGGCACGAGAGCCGGGACGACATGCGGATGGCCCGGCTCAGCTACGAAATCCTGGGCCTGATCCCTGGCGGCGAATTTGAAATCGTCACCACCACGCTCCGGCCGGGACGCACGATCGAGCTGGTGCAGGCCGAACTCGTGGCGGCGGAGCGCGTGGCCATCAGGGCTACAGCCTGGCGGATGATCACCAGTGACACGTCCGCAGTTGCCGCCGTCGAGGACGGGCCCATTCCTTCGCCGGAAGAATGCAAGCCCTACGACGGCGCGAGCGTGTGGCCCGGAGGCTACATCCGTTCCCTGGAGATGCGGGTGGCGGGGGGCCACCGGCCCGGCGCCGGGAAAGTGTGGCTGCGCACGGAGCATCCGTTGACAGACGGAAAGGACAGCTCGGACATGGCCCGGCTCCTCGGACTCGTGGACACGGCCAACGGCATCGCCGCGCGGGTGCCTCCGGGCAGGGACAGCTACGCTTTCCCGAACCTTGACCTCCAGATCCACATGTACCGGCGGCCGGAGGGAGAGTGGCTGGGACTGGACAACGCCGTCTCCTTTGGCGCCGACGGCATCGGCCTCACCTCCACGGTGCTCCATGATCTGTCCGGGCCGTTCGGGCGGGCGGAACAGATCCTCACACTGCGCAAATCCTGACCACTGCCGGCATGGCGGCAGTTTGGCACGGCCCGGCGTACCCTAGATGGGGCCGGTCGGCCGGCGATTCACCGATGCAATATGACCATAAGGGAGCTAGCAACATGCAGCAGGCCGGGGCTGATTCACGAAGCCTGACTCTCGTCAGGCAGGAGCAGTCCCTGGGCGCGGTCCGGGACCTCGACTTCGGGATTGAGTTGCTGGGCAAGGCCAGGGCAGGGGACATCGGACCCACCCTCCGGCTGTACCGGCCCGCGCCGACCGTCGCCTTTGGCCAGCGGGACACCCGCCTGCCCGGCTTCGGCGCTGCCGCCCAGGCGTGCCGGGACCTGGGGTTCGAGCCGCTGATCCGCAAGGCCGGGGGCCGCGCTGCTGCCTACCACGAAGGCACCCTCATCATCGACCATGTGGAGCCGCACAGCGACGCGATCGCCGGAGCCAAAGGCCGGTTCGCGTTTTTCGGCGGGATGCTGGCTCAGGCCCTGCAGAACGTGGGCGTGCATGCCGCCGTCGGGGAGATCCCGGGGGAGTACTGCCCGGGCGAGTACAGCGTGCACGGCTTTGCGCCCATTGCCCCCGCTCACAAGATCAAGCTGGTGGGCACAGCCCAGCGTGTGGTGTCCGGTGCCTGGCTGTTCAGCTCCGTCGTCGTGGTGGAAAACTCGGCACCCATCCGTGAGGTCCTGACCGCGAGTTATGCTGCCCTCGGCCTGGACTGGGAGCCGGCGACCGCCGGTGCGGCCAACGACCTGGTGCCCGGCCTTGACGTGCAGACCGTCGAGGATGCCGTGGTCCGCACGTACGCGGATTACGCCACAATGGGCTCCGCCGACTTCAGCAGCCTTCGCGCCTAGCGCTGCATCCTGCGTCTACTCCGTGTTCCTGCGTCTACCCTGTGTACTTGCCTCTACTCCGTGTTCCTGCGTCTATTCCGTGGCCGCAGGGATCTGGCAGATCATCAGGACGTTCCCGTCCGGATCGCGGAAGTTGAACCATTGGTCATCATTGACATCCGTGAGCTCCACGCCGCGGGTCTCCATAAACGCGTGGGCAGCATGGATATCGGCGGTGTTGAAGTGGAACGCGGGAACCTGGAAAACGGCGCCAGGGGAGTAGATCCTGCTGTCCAGGACCAGACCGGCCCCCTCCATCGGGAGTATGTACAGATGGTCGAGCAGGACTTTGCCATCGGCGGGCACGCCCAGCATGCCGCAGTACCAGTCGCGGGCTTCCTCGATATCGCTGACGGGAACGAAGACGGTACCTATCTGCGGGGAAACTGGATTCACAGCAATCCTTTGGAACGCGGGAAGGAACTCGAACTGTAACGCGCCGGACCGGCAGTCGCCGGGGGCGGGGTCCGCCCGGTTTTTTCGTACCCAGGCCTGTCGCTTTCAAACGCGGAGGGGAGGACGATTAAAGAACAGCCGCTGAACAGGAGGTCGGTGATGTGCTATTCATCGCGGGCGGATTTTGGCTGGGACACCGGGCAGGATGCCGTCCGTAAGCCGGAGGTGCACCGGAAACCCGAGGTGCAACTGGAGCCGGCGCCGCCGCAGGCCGCGACAAGGAAACCGGCTCCGGTGGCTTATGCGGAATCCCACAGCCATGCGGACGACACCAGGCTGTGGGCTTTTCTGGCAAGCCGCAAGGAGCCCCGCAGCAAGGAAGTGCACGCGCCCGGGACGGTGCCGGACCGGATCGGCGAAAAGGTCTGACTCGCCGGAGAAGCGAACAACGGACAGCACGGGAGCAGTACAGGCAGTCAAACAGTAAAGGCACCGGTTCTCCGGTGCCTTTACTGGTGAAACATAACTGTGGCGTCGGCCCTATGCGGCGAGCCTGCTCTTGACCTCGGCTGCGGACGGATTCGTCGCAGCCGTGCCGTCCGGGAAGAGAACGGTCGGGACGGTGCGGTTGCCGCCGTTGATCTGCTCCACGAGCTCGGCCGTGCCGTCAACCTCTTCAATGTTGATCTCGGTGTAGCCAATGCCCTGGGCGTCCAGCTGCTTCTTCAGCCGGTTGCAGTATCCGCACCACGTGGTCGAGAACATGGTGATGGTGCCGTCTTCGGGGGTAAAGTCCACGGGCTCTCCTCTGATTGATATGGACCTGTCGGTTCCTTCCCCTCAACGGTAACCCGGGCACCGGTATTCCCCAGCCTCTGTTGCGATGGCATGCTGGTGCCATGTGTGGACGTTACGTCATGGCCCGGGCAGTGGGGGATCTGCTGGCCGAATTCGATGCCGAACTTGAGAACGAAACCGAGATCCCGCCGTCGTGGAACGTGGCGCCGACTGATGGTGCGCCCATAGTCCTGGAGCGGCTTATCGACGGGGCCACTGCGCGCCAGCTGCACGTCGCCCGGTGGGGCCTGGTGCCTTCCTGGGCAAAAAGCCCGGGCATCGGCGCAAAGATGATCAACGCCAGGAGTGAGTCGGTCCTCGAGAAGCCGGCGTTCCGCAAGGCCGTCCAGTCGCGGCGCTGCGCGGTTCCGGCAGACGGGTACTACGAATGGAAACAGGGCGAGGGCCGCAGCAAGCAGCCGTATTACGTCCATCCCCGGGACGACTCCGCCATGGCCTTCGCCGGGCTGTATGAGTGGTGGAAGGACCCCGCGGTGCCGCCGGGTGAGCCCGGCCAATGGCTGCTTTCCATGTCCATCATGACGGCGGACTCGCCGCCGGCAGGCACCGAAGGCACTGTATTCGCCGAGTTGACGGCGCTCCACGACCGCGTCCCTCTGCCGATGAGCCGTGCCACCATGTCGGCGTGGCTTGATCCGCAGGTGGACGACGCCGCCGGCCTCGTGGACCTCGTCCGGTCCGGCGTTAAGGACGTTGCCGCAGGCTGGCGGGTGGATTCCGTGGGCAAGGCGGTGGGCAATGTCCGCAACAACTCCCCGGATCTCATCGAACCGGTCGAGGCCCTCTTCTGAGGCGCCTTTTATGAGCCGGGGGCCGGACCTGCCAATCAGACGGTGACCCGGCCGCCGTCGTCCACTGTCCACGTGGGGTTGAACGCAATCTCCCAGCGGAAGCCGTCCGGATCTGCGAAGTATCCGGTGTACCCGCCCCACGGCTGCGTCTTGGGGGGAGATACGACGGCGGCGCCGGCGGACTCAGCCTGGGCCATCACCCGGTCCACTTCTTCAGAACTGCGGACGTTGTGGCTGAGCGTAATGCAGGGCACTGCCGCGGGCGCATCGACGGCGGCCTCGGCCTGCATCTGCGCGGCGTCCCACAGGGAGAGAATCAGCCCGTGGTTCGCCTGGATAAACACCACCTCGCCGGGAACCTCACGGTGAACCGGCCAGCCCAGCCCATCCACATAAAAGCGGCGGGAGGCGGCCACGCTGCGCACTCCCAACGAAATAATATCGACTCTGGGCTGCATGGTTCGATACTGTCATGAACATGGCCACAAATCACGGAGACGAGAAAACCGCCCAGGCTGACCGGGAACAGCTCGCCGCCGTCAGGATCGCAGTGGACGAGGTGGACGAGCAGATCGTCACGCTGATCGCCCGCCGCGAGCGCCTGATCCGCATCGCGGGAACGCTAAAGGGGGACGACGCCGAAGTGCGCGCCCCGGGACGCGTGGAGCGGGTCATCGAGCACGTACGCTCAGCCGCCGAGAAAAAAGAAATTGACCCGGACATCGTGGAAACCACGTACCGGGCCATGATCTCGAAGTTCATCGAGCTCGAGATGAAAATCCACAACGACAACAGCTGAGCTGTTGCCTCTGCGGCGGACAGGTTCGGTGCGTTCTGTCCGCATAGGCATGTGGCCTGCTGGGGGCGCGGGCTTGGTGACAGGCGCTGGCTCGATGGCAGGCATGCTGGGGCTCTGCAAGAGCGGATCCGGACCGGTCCCCGATGCCGCCTGCCCTGTAGAGCCGTAGCCCTCTAGAGCTTCTCCTCGACGGGGACGCCGGACTGGAATTCCCGCCCGTCGGCCTCGCTGAACGCGGACATGAGGTGGCTCTTGTCGAGCCCCAGGACCGTGCTCATCGGGAAGTTGCCCGTGATGGTGTTGCCCGAGTGCTCGACGCTGCTGAGATCGAAGTTCTCCTCGGTGCCGTCATGGCTGAAGGAGTAGATCGAGACCGCCTCGCCGTTCATGAACTCGATTCCCAGCCTCCGTTGATGTGAATAATCCGGAGTGGCAGCCACGAGCCCCACAACAAAGGCTCCCGATGCTGGAATGCTGCCGTCGATATCAAACTTGGCCACCAATGTGCTTTCTTTGGCGGCGATGCTTACCTGCTTCAGGAGCGCGTCATTGGAACTCATGGGACCATCCTGCCCTGTGAGCCGCCGTCCGTCCACACCCATCTGGGTTTTGTCCTAGCTCCGGCGTAGACTGAAGTTGTTCGAATACATGTTCGAATAACTGCTTCGAATAACTGTTGTGAATCCCTGCTTCCAAAGCTTGCGTATTTGCAGCAGGATGAGTCTGGTTCCGGAGGTACCCATGGGATTGTTCAGCGAGCCTGTCGACGTCGTTTGCGCACCCACCGGAGAACCTGCCGAGCTTCGGTGGGGCGGCAAGGAATACCGGGTCTGCGCTGAACCAATGCGGTGGTATGAACGCCGCCAATGGTGGGTCGAGGAGCGGCGTGCCCCGTTGGGCAGCGGACCCGGCCTTGTGGACCATGAGATCTGGCGGGTGCAGGTTCTGCCTGCCGGCAGAAACCGGATGCCTGACAGCCCGGCCCCTGAAGCCACAGAACCTGACATCACAGATCCTGACATCACAGACCCTGACACTCCAGCCCTGGAAATCCAGGCAACTGAACCACCTGAACCGTTGACCCTTGATCTGGTGCGGCATGCCGGACGCTGGCGGCTGCTCAGGATCCATGACGCCCTCCGCACCAAAGACGTGCCCCGGCCCAAAGACGTACCCCGACCCAAATCAGCATGAGCTTCACTCACCTTCACGTTTCCACCGCCTTCAGCGCGCACTACGGTGTTTCCTGGCCCGATGAACTCGCCCAGGCGGCAGCCGCCCAAGGGGCCACCGCCCTTGGCTGCACCGACCGGGACGGCCTGTACGGCACCGTAAAACACCTCAAGGCATGCATGGCTGCCGGGATTGACCCGGTTGTCGGCGTCGATCTGTCCGTGTTCGACGACGAGGGGGACCATGAGGCCGGGATGCCCGCTGAGCAGGTTTCAGCGGCCCGGTCCGCCAAAACCCGCTATTCGGCGGCGCGGGTCACCGGCCGGGTTGTGGTCCTGGCCCATGGCCACAACAACGGGGCAGGATACAAAGCGTTGTGCCGGCTGATCTCCGACGCACATGCCCGCACTTCGGGCAAGGCCGGCGGAACGGTGCCCGTTGCGGTCACCAGGGCTGAACTCGCCTCGCGCGTCCTGGACCCGGAAACCCTGAAGCCGGTGCTCACCGTGCTGCTGGGGCCGGATTCCGACGTCGGCCTCGCACTGGGCGGGCGGCGGTACCTCCGCCCCCGCACCCTGTTCAAGGGCTGGCTGGACGCCCTGCCGGCCGGAAGCGTCGCAGCGGAGATCGTTACCCACCTCAGCGCTCCGGGTGAGCCGTTGAGCACTGCCCACGCCGTCCGCATGCTCAAGCTGGCGCAGGAGTATGGCGTTCCGGCAGTGCTTACCAATGCTGTGCGCTACTGCGCGGAGGACGGGGCAGCCACAGCCGACGTCCTGGATTCAGCACGCACGCTCAAGTCTCTTCCCGAGCTGTCCGCCGCGCCGCAGCTCCAGCCCAACGGGCAGGGCTGGCTGAAAACCCCGGACCAGATGGTGGAGCTGGGCAAGGAAATTATCCATGCCGCAGGATATGGGACCGCAGACCTCCAGGTGCTGCTGGCGCAAACAGAGGCGCTCGCGGACAGGTGCCGGATGGATCCCGAATCTGACATGGGCTGGAAGCAGCCTGTGGTGCCAGAGGCCGCCGTTATTGGCATTGAGGGAGATCCGCTGGCAGAACTGGCCCAGCGCTGCGAGGCCGGTATTGCGCGACGGTTCCCCGGCATCTCCGGGAAGGCGGAGGCGGACATGCGCGCCCGGCTGCAGCATGAACTGAAGATCATTGCCCGCCTCGGTTTCGCCTCCTACTTCCTCACGGTCGCCGAGGTTTCCCGCATGATCATCGACATGGGTGTGAGGGCAGCGGCCCGGGGGTCGGGTGCATCCAGCCTGGTCAACTACCTGATCGACATCAGCCAGGTTAACCCGCTCCAGCACGACCTGATTTTCGAACGGTTCCTCTCCGGTGACAGGTCCACGCTCCCTGACATCGACATCGACGTCGAAAGTGCAGAACGGCACAACGTCTACCGGAAGATTTTCGAACGTTTCGGCTCACAGCGCGTCACGCTGATGAGCATGCAGAACGGTTACCGCGCTCGCGGTGCGGTGCGGGACGCCGGAATGGCGTTGGGGATGGACGACGGCGATGTCGGGGAAATCGCCAAGCAACTGTGGCGCTTTTCGGCCAGGAAATTCCGGGAGGCGCTGGAGGAGAAGCCAGAACTCCGCGAATTCGCCGGCAGGGTGGAACAGCGCAATTTTGCCGAAAACCAGCAGCTTGACCTGCTGGTGGACCTCACCGAACGGCTGGACCGGCTGCCGCGCCACATCTCCATGCATCCCTGCGGCGTGATCCTCGGTGATGCCACTTTGCTGGACCGGACCCCCGTCCAGCCCAGCGGCCTTGGCCTGCCCATGAGCCAGTTCGACAAACACGACATGGATCCCATGGGCATGCTGAAGCTTGATGTCCTGGGCGTCCGGATGCAAAGCGCCATGGCCTTTGCCGTGCGGGAGATCATCCGCATTCATCCCTCCAAGGCTGAAGTGGTGGCCGCCGGCGCCCACCCTGCCGGCCCTGGCGGCACCGGGCCTGACTACATCAGGGAGGACGGCCTGATCGACCTCAATGCCGTGCCCCTGGACGATGAGCCAACGTACGAGCTGATCAGGAGCACCCACACGCTGGGGTGTTTCCAGATCGAATCTCCCGGCCAGCGGGAGTTGGTGGGCAAAATGGCCCCACGGGAGTTCAACGACCTCATCATCGACATCTCGCTGTTCCGCCCGGGGCCCATGAAATCGGACATGGTCCGGCCCTTCCTCGAACACCGGCACGGTTTCGCGCCGGAGACTTACCCGCATCCGGACCTCAAGCCGGTGCTGCAGGAAACCCACGGGGTGACGGTCTTCCACGAGCAGATCCTTCGGACCTTTGACGTGATGACCGGCTGCGGACTGGCCAAGGCCGACGAGTTCCGGAGGGCGTTGAGCAGCGAGGTCGGGGAAGCCCAGGTCGAGGAGTATTTCCGCCGCGAGGCAAAGGCCAGGGGTTACTTGCCGGACGTCGTGGACAAGGTCTGGGGCACCCTGAAATCGTTCGCGAGCTTTGGTTTCTGCAAAGCCCACGGTGCTGCTTTCGCCGTTCCCACCTATCAGTCTGCCTGGCTGAAGGCCCACCACCCCGAGGCATTCCTTGCGGGGCTGTGGGAACACGACCCCGGGATGTACCCCAAGCGGCTCCTGGTTGCCGAAGCGCGGCGCATGGGCATCCCCATCCTGCCTTTGGACATCAACCGCAGCGGCGCGGAATACCGGGTGGAGCGTGTCGCGGAAGGGGCAGATGCAGGAAAGCTGGGTATCCGGCTGAGCCTCAACGGCATTTTCGGACTTTCCGGGTCCGAACTGAAACGTATCGTTGCCGGCCAGCCCTATGACTCCCTCGCCGATCTGAGGGACCGCTCACGGCTGAGCAAGCCAAGCATCAAGCGGCTCGCCCAGCTGGGGGCCTTCGACTCCCTGCACCGGGAATCCGGCGGGACGGCCAACCGGGCGGACCTTGTCCACCACCTGCAAATCCTGCAGGGCAAGCCTTCGAAGAAAGGGGCAGACGTCATTGACGGCCAGCTCGCGCTCCCGCTGGGGGATGTTGAACTGCGGAACGTCAAGGCCGGCCTTCCGGAGCCCACCACGGTGGAAAATGTCCGGGCGGAACTTGACCTGATGGCTGTTGACGTCAGCGAACACCTGATGTCCAGCCACCGGCCGCTCCTGGAACGGCTTGGCGTCACCACCGCGGACAAGCTGCTGGGGTTGCGCAACGGCACCGAGGTCCTGGTGGCCGGGGTCAGGATTGCCACCCAGACGCCGCCCATGCGCGGGGGCAGGAGGGTGGTCTTCATCAGCATCGACGATGGCACCGGGTGCGTCGACTCCGTGTTCTTCCATGAAGCCCAGGAGCATGCCGGCCCGCTGCTGTTCGGCACCCGCCTGCTGCTGATCCGCGGGACCACCCGGCGGACCGGCCCGCGCGGCATCAGCCTCAGCGCCAGCATGGCCTGGGACCTCAGCCAGGTGGACACCCTGCCGTTCCCTGAAACCGAACACAGCTCCGTGACGGCGGAAATCAGACAGCCTGGGCCTCTGGAGGGCATCAGCAGGAACCTGGCCATCACCGGGCTGGGAAGCTGACCTGTCCTGGCCCTTTTCAACGGCTCCCAGTGCCCCCAGCCGTGGCGCTTTGGTTCGCCACTTCAGCAACAGATAACATTGACGAGGCTGGCTGTGGTCCCCGTACGCCACAAGCTACGAAGCCTGAACTTTGAATAGGAGACACCCGTGTCAGATGCCCAGCAGATCACCCTCATCGTCGATGGCGAAGAAATGAAGGTGACTACCGGGACCACCGGCGCGGAACTCTTCTTTGAGCGCCGCGATGTCGTGGTGGCCCGGGTCGACGGTGAACTCAAGGACCTGGACCAGCCCCTTCCCGAGGGCGCCGAGGTTGAAGGCGTCACCATCGATTCCCCCGACGGGCTCAACGTGCTGCGCCACTCTACCGCCCACGTCATGGCACAGGCCGTGCAGCAGCTGCGCCCGGACGCCAAACTTGGCATTGGCCCCTACATCACGGACGGGTTCTACTTCGACTTCGATGTCGCCGAGCCCTTCACCCCGGAGGACCTGCGCCAGCTGGAAAAGATGATGCTCAAGATCGTCAACCAGAACCAGAAGTTCGTCCGCCGCGTCGTCTCCGAGGACGAGGCCCGCGAGGCCATGAAGAACGAGCCCTACAAGCTCGAACTGCTGGGCAAGAAGAACGACGCCGCCGACGCCGGCGAGGGTGTCAACGTCGAGGTCGGCGCCGGCGACATCACCATCTACGACAACGTGGACCGCAAGAGCGGGGACAGTGTGTGGTGCGACCTCTGCCGCGGCCCCCACCTGCCCAACACCAAGCTCATCTCCAACGCCTTCGCCCTGACCCGGTCCTCGGCCGCGTACTGGCTGGGCAACCAGAACAACCAGCAGCTGCAGCGCATCTACGGCACCGCGTGGCCCACCAAGGACGCCCTGAAGGCATACCAGGAACGCATCGCCGAGGCCGAGCGCCGCGACCACCGGAAGCTGGGCGCCGAGCTTGACCTGTTCTCCTTCCCCGACGAGCTGGGATCCGGCCTGCCGGTCTTCCACCCCAAGGGCGGCATCATCCGCAAGGCCATGGAGGACTACTCCCGGCAGCGCCACGTGGACGCCGGCTATGAGTTCGTCTACACCCCGCACATCACCAAGGGACACCTGTACGAGGTCTCCGGCCACCTGGACTGGTACCGCGACGGCATGTTCCCGGCGATGCACATCGACGCGGAGCACAACGAGGACGGCACGGTCCGCAAGCCCGGCCAGGACTACTACCTGAAGCCGATGAACTGCCCCATGCACAACCTCATCTTCCGCTCACGCGGCCGGTCCTACCGCGAACTGCCGCTGCGGCTCTTCGAGTTCGGCTCGGTGTACCGCTACGAGAAGTCCGGTGTGGTCCACGGCCTGACCCGGGTGCGGGGCATGACACAGGACGACGCCCACATCTACTGCACCCGCGAGCAGATGAAGGACGAGCTCACTACCACGCTGAACTTCGTCCTGGGCCTGCTCAAGGACTACGGCCTTGACGACTTCTACCTCGAGCTGTCCACCAAGAACGAGGACAAGTTCGTCGGCGACGACGCCACCTGGGAGGAAGCCACACGCACCCTCGCCGAAGTGGCAGAGGCGTCCGGACTGGAACTGGTCCCGGACCCGGGCGGAGCCGCGTTCTACGGACCCAAGATCTCTGTCCAGGCCAAGGACGCACTGGGCCGCACCTGGCAGATGTCCACGATCCAGCTGGACTTCAACCTGCCTGAACGCTTTGAGCTCGAGTTCCAGGCCGCTGACGGAACCCGCCAGCGTCCCGTCATGATCCACCGGGCCCTGTTCGGCTCCGTGGAGCGGTTCATGGGTGTGCTCACCGAGCACTACGCAGGCGCCTTCCCGGCCTGGCTTGCCCCCGTGCAGGTGGTGGGCATCCCCGTGGCCGAGGCCTTCAACGATTACATGTTCGACGTCGTTGACAAGCTCAAGGCTGCCGGCATCCGCGCCGAGGTGGACATCTCCTCGGACCGCTTCCCGAAGAAGATCCGTACGGCCAGCAAGGACAAGATTCCGTTCGTGCTGATCGCCGGCGGAGAGGACGCCGAGGCGGGGGCAGTCTCCTTCCGGTTCCGGGACGGCAGCCAGGACAACGGCGTGCCCGTCGAAGAGGCCGTCCAGCGGATCGTGGACGCCGTCCGCAACCGGACAAGCTAGCCGCGGCGGAGGGGGCACACGTGCAGGAGAACACGGGGTCGGGCTATCCGGGCGACGCGGAAGTGACGGACGATTTTGGCCTGGCCGGCGTTCCGGATGCTTTCCAGCGGCTGTGGACTCCGCACCGCATGGCCTACATCAAGGGCGGACAGCACCAGTTCAAAAACCAGGACGACTGCCCGTTCTGCATCGCGCCTGCCCGTACCGACGAGGAATCGCTCATCGTGTACCGCGGACGCACATGCTATGTGGTGCTCAACCTGTTCCCGTACAACCCCGGGCACCTGCTGGTGTGCCCCTACCGCCATATCCCGGACTACACGGACCTGACAGTGGAGGAAACCGCTGAATTCGCCGACCTGACGCAGACCGCCATGCGGGTGCTGCGGAAGGTGGCCAATCCCGGCGGCTTTAACCTCGGCATGAACCAGGGCGTCGTGGGCGGGGCGGGCATCGCGGGCCACCTGCACCAGCACATCGTTCCGCGCTGGGGCGGGGACGGAAACTTCTTCCCGATCATCGCCCAGACCAAGGCGATCACGCAGACGCTGGACGAGGTCCGCCAGCAGGTCGCCGACGCCTGGCCCGGGGAGACGCATGCTGAATAGGCATGCCCGCGGGTTCTTCACCGCGCTGTTCACCCCGATTGCACGCTGGCTGTTAAGAATGGGCGTCTCACCGGACGCCATCACCATTGTGGGAACCGCCGGGGTGGTGGTCGGCGCCCTGGTGTTCTATCCCTTGGGACAGCTGTTCTGGGGAACAGTCTTTATCACCGCGTTCATTTTCTCCGACGTCATCGACGGAATCATGGCGCGGATGCAGAACCTCGGCGGGCGCTGGGGCAACTTCCTGGACTCCACGCTGGACAGGCTGGCAGACGGCGCCCTCTTCGCCGGGGTCGCCATCTGGTTTTTCACCGGCGGTGCCAACGCGCCCATAGCCGTTGCCGCCGTCGTCTGCCTTGTTCTGGGCATGGTGGTTTCCTATGTCCGGGCGAAAGCCGAATCCCTCGGCTTCCAGGCGAACGTGGGCATCGCCGAACGCGCTGAACGGCTGGTCTCCGTCCTGGTGATCACCGGCCTGACCGGCGTGGGGCTGCCGCCCGTGGTGCTGTTGGCGACCCTGGTGCTGCTGGCCCTGGCGAGCCTGGTCACGGTGGTCCAGCGCGTCCTCGCGGTGCGTGTCCAGTCGCTGGAAGACTCCGAGCAGACCTGATTAGGCCGCGCCGCCCCTGATTAAGCCGCGCCCCCGCGGTGGGACTAGTATATTAGAACTGCCGGTCAATGGATCCGGTGTTCCGGTGTGTGCAAAAAACGGCATGTCCTTGCCGCCTGCACTGCCGGCGAAAGGTCATCTAGCTACCCATAGGGGTTTTTGTGTCTACACCTGATGTAAGCAACGAAGCCGGCTCGTCCGCCAACAGCGTGACGGGCAGCAGCCGTGTGAAGCGCGGCATGGCCGAGATGCTCAAGGGCGGCGTCATCATGGACGTCGTCAACGTCGAGCAGGCCCGCATCGCCGAAGATGCCGGTGCCGTTGCCGTTATGGCGCTCGAGCGCGTCCCGGCCGACATCCGCGCCCAGGGCGGCGTGTCCCGCATGTCCGATCCGGACATGATCGACCAGATCATCGACGCCGTGTCCATCCCGGTCATGGCCAAGGCCCGCATCGGCCACTTCGTCGAGGCCCAGGTCCTGCAGTCCCTCGGTGTCGACTACATCGATGAGTCCGAGGTCCTGACCCCGGCCGACTACGTCAACCACATCGACAAGTGGAACTTCACGGTTCCCTTCGTCTGCGGTTCCACCAACCTCGGTGAGGCGCTGCGCCGGATCAACGAGGGCGCGGCCATGATCCGCTCCAAGGGCGAGGCCGGCACCGGTGACGTCTCCAACGCCACCGGCCACATGCGCCAGATCCGCGCCGAGATCGCCAAGCTCGCGGCCCTGCCCGAGGACGAGCTGTACGTCGCGGCCAAGGAACTGCAGGCACCGTACGAACTGGTCAAGGAAGTTGCCGCCACCGGCAAGCTCCCGGTGGTGCTGTTCACCGCCGGCGGCATCGCCACCCCGGCTGACGCCGCGATGATGATGCAGCTCGGCGCCGACGGCGTGTTCGTCGGTTCGGGCATCTTCAAGTCCGGCAACCCGGCCCAGCGTGCCGCCGCCGTCGTGAAGGCTACCACCTTCTTCGATGACCCGGACGTCATCGCCAAGGCCTCCCGCGGCCTGGGTGAAGCCATGGTCGGCATCAACGTCGACGAGATCCCGCAGCCGCACCGCCTCGCCGAGCGCGGCTGGTAAGTCTCTTTTTTGGGGGCGCCGGACGGCGCTTCTGGTTATTACGACGACGGCCGGTCACCTTCCGAGG